>NZ_CP121668.1:900000-1132500 GCF_029714425.1 Bradyrhizobium sp. CB2312
CCAACGCCGCGCTGGTGCTCGGCGGCCGGCCGATCCGCCCGATGGATGCGGATTTGCGCTGGATCGGCGCGCTGTTGTTCCGCAACGGCGAGGTCGAGGAGACCGGGCTTGCCGCCGGCGTGCTCAATCACCCCGCCAACGGCATCGCCTGGCTCGCCAACCGCCTCGCGCCGCATGACGAGCATCTCGCCGCCGGCGAGGTGGTGCTGGCGGGATCGTTCACGCGTCCGGTCGATATCCGTCGCGGCGACACGTTCCACGCGGATTATGGCGCGTTCGGCTCGGTGTCGTGCCAGTTCGTCTGAACCAACAACAAACAGGGAGCGCATCATGACGGGTCAGTCGCGGCGCAAGAGCATCCACATCGGCGGCTTCAAGCACGCCAATCCGATCCCGAACGCCTGCCGCATCGGCAATCTCGTGATGTCCGGGGTCATCCTCGGCCGCGACGCGGCCGGTGTGATGCCCGAGAGCCTCGACGCCCAATGCGCCAACATGTTCGCGCATATGAAGGCGACCGTGGAGGCCGCCGGCGGCAGCACCGACGACATCATCAAGATGACGGTGTGGCTGAAGGACCGCACGCAGCGCGGGCCGGTCAATGTCGAGTGGCTCAAGATGTTTCCGGACGAGCATTCGCGCCCGGCGCGCCACGCGCTGCCGATGGACAACATGGATGGCGGCGCGCTGGTGCAGTGCGACTTCACCGCCGTGATCGACTGAAGGAGTTTTGCGCATGCCGACCTATCTGCCGTTCGATCCCAATCCGCGCCGCCCGGTCAAGGCGCCGCCGCCGAAGACCATCGACAGCCAGTTCCACGTGCTCGGGCCCATCGACAAATATCCGGAGCGTCCTGGTGCTGCCTATCGGATGCCGACCGCGACCTGGGAAGCGGCGCTGCGCATGCACAAGGCGCTCGGCATCGAGCGCGGCATCATCGTGCAGACCACGACCTACGGCGCCGACCATGCCGTCGTGCTCGACGCTCTCGCCGCGATGGGTCCGAACTATCGCGGCTGCGCCAACGCGCTGGTGTTCGCCGAGGCGAGCGACTCCTATCTCGGCAAGCTGCATGACGCCGGCGTGCGCGGCGCGCGCTTCAGCTTCCGCCAGGAGCTCGGCGCGGTGCTGTCGGACGCCGATTTCGCGCGTGCCATCGCGCGCATCCGCGAACTCGGCTGGTACGTCAAGATCCAGCCGGAGAAGGACGGCATCGTCTCCAGCGTCGCCAAGTACGAAAATCTCGACGTGCCCGTGCTGATCGACCACATGGCGCGGCCTGATCCCGAGGCCGGCAAGAACGATCCGAACCTGCGCAAGATGCTGGAACTGCTCAAGAAGGGCAATTTCTGGGTCATGCTGTCGCTCGGCGAGAAGACCTCGAAGGCCGGCGCTCCCTACGACGACGTGATCCCGATCGCGCGCGCCTATACCGAGGCCGCCATCGACCGCTGCGTCTGGGCCAGCGACTGGCCGCATCCGGTCTCCGTGAAGCAGCCGCCGAACGATGCCGATTTGCTCGAGCTGATGTATCGCTACGCGCCCGATCAGGCGGAGCTCGAGAAGATCCTAGTGCACAATCCGGCGAAGCTGTTCGGGTTTCCGGACTAGAGGCCTCGGATCTCGCCGCGAACGCGGTGCACTCGCTCTCCCGCTTGCGGGAGAGGGGCGGGGTGAGGGCTCTTTCCTCTCGGGGATTGTCCCATTGCGGAAGACACCCTCTCCCCAACTCTCCCCCACGCGCGGAGGAGGGGGCGCAGCTCCGTCGAGGCGCTACGAACCGCTCACACCGCCGGCTGCTTCGCCAGCCGGTCCCGCACCTCGGCCGCGATCTCGAACGAGCGCAGCCGTGCGGCATGGTCGTAGATCTGGCCCGTGGTCATCAATTCGTCCGCGCCGGTCTCGGCGATCAGCGCCTTCAGCTTCGCTTCGACCACTTCCGGTGAGCCGACCGCGGAGCAGGACAGCGACTGCCCGACGCCGGCCTTCTCGGCCGGCGACCACAGCGCGTCCATGTCGTCGGCCGGCGGCGGCAGGGGGCCCGGCGTGCCGCGGCGCAGATTGATGAACTGCTGTTGCAGCGAGGAGAACATGCGCCGTGCCTCCGCGTCGCTGTCGGCGGCGAACACGTTGACGCCCACCATCGCATAGGGCTTGTCGAGCTGGGCCGAGGGCTCGAAACGCGCGCGATATTCGCGCAGCGCCGGCATCATCATCTGCGGCGCGAAATGCGAGGCGAAAGCGAACGGCAGGCCGAGCATGGCCGCAAGCTGCGCGCCGAACGTGCTCTAGCCCAGGATCCAGAGCGGCACCTTCGTCCCCATGCCGGGCACGGCGCGGATCGCCTGGTTCGGCTGCACATCGCCGAGCAGCGCCTGCAATTCCAGCACGTCATGCGGAAAATTCTCGGACGTGGTGGCGAGGTCGCGCCGCAGCGCCCGCGCGGTGAACTGGTCGGTGCCCGGCGCGCGGCCAAGGCCGAGATCGATCCGCCCGGGATAGAGCGATTCCAGCGTGCCGAACTGTTCGGCGATGACAAGCGGCGAATGGTTCGGCAGCATGACCCCGCCGGAGCCGACGCGGATCGTCTTGGTGCCGCCCGCGACATGCCCGATCACCACCGATGTGGCGGCGCTCGCGATCCCCGTCATGTTGTGATGCTCGGCGAGCCAGAAGCGTTTGAAGCCCCAGCGTTCGGCATGTTGCGCGAGATCGAGCGAATTGCGGAACGCCTGCGACGCATCGCCGCCCTGACGGATGGGTGCGAGGTCGAGCACGGAGAAGGGGATCATGGAAACGTCCGGGTGGAGCGCGATGCGCGCAGGGACCTCACATGTAATGCCGGACGGGGCAAATGGTAGCGCGACACGGTGCTCGGACGGCGGCGCAACGATGCCATTCAAAATTGCCGTGCCTGATACGGGCCTCTCGGCGCGAACCGTCGCCAGACGGAGCGGCAATCACGTTTTCCCGCGCGGGTCTTTCAGGAGATTGGGGGCGACACGACCGCCGTCACCGAATGCGCCCAGAACCTCACTGCAAAACGCACCGATCTCGGCAGCGTCGGCTCGCACCGCATACTCGGCGTCTGCTTTTTCCCGCGCCACATCGTCCGCAATCCCTTCGGGGGTAGCGTGCTGCCAATTTGGTCCGTTGCGCAGAAATTCGGTCCACGACGCGCGACCGGCCGCGATGATCGCTTCTGCGGCCTGTGTATTCGCCCCGACGCCTGCGCATTTGCCGGGAACGGCGAGCGCGTAATACGCTGCGAAAACGGAACTCAATGACTTGTTTGCAGTGGGCTCTTCGTCCGGTCGCAGCCCGATTCCCGCAATTGCGTCGGCCTTCGTGCATCGGGCCAATGTCTCCGGCGGACCGGGCTTGGTCAGGGACGTGACCTCAATGACGCCGTTGTCGAGCACCTTCACCTTCTTACGCCACCCCGACGGATTGCCGGGGCCCTTCAGCTTGAGGATGTATCCGTCCTTCAGCTTCTGGTGCGACACGATGTCGGCGCCGCACATGGAGCCGCCGCAAAACTCGTAACTTGTCGCGCTGATCGAGGTGAGATTGTCGGACTTGCGGTGGTAGGACTGACATTGAACGGGACTGTTGCCGTATTTGCCGATCAGCTCGCGGGGGGCGTTGGGATAGGCTTTCGCCTCGCCGGCCTCTGCCGCCATCTGTCCGACGAAGACCGATAGCAAGGTGATCGCAAACAGCTCTTTCATCGTCCCATGCCCCATCGATGTATGAACGCTAGCTCTCGTTGTCTGTGGATGATGCCACGCTCAATGGGCGAACCTACGACCGCGTCAGCCGGCCTTCAAGCGGTAGGATGGGTAGAGCGCAGCAAAACCCATCATGTTTCGTCCTCGAACAGAGCCTCTGCCCAGGCAACGTTTTTGATCCAGCGGACGTCAGCGCAGGTTTGACTTACGTCAACATTCGGAACCTGGCTTCATTTTTCATTGTCAGCATTGCCTGCTTCGATCTTCTTCCAGGAGAGACATCATGGCCGATCCGACCAAGCTCTCGGTTGAGAAAGCGCTCGAAAAGATACGTCAGCGTGACGAGCCGAAATCAGAGAATTCACGCCTTGATGAAAAAACCGACGCTCTCAATGAAGAGATAAAGCGTATGAGAGCACAAAGGCTCCGCCTTGAACGAGGACAGGGCAAGCGTGGCTGAACGGTGCGGCTCGGTAGATGGATAAGGGCGCATTCTGAGAGACCCGCGGGTCGCCATGTCGCTTGGCGTCCGTCTGCGACGACGCGGCCTTCGTTCACAACCCTGTTATTCCGGCCTGTGGCGCCGTTCGTCCCAACTGGGCGTTTCGCCCCTGTTGTTGTACCCTCGCCGGAGCCAAGCCCTTGCATGGCCGCCCGGAGGAACCGACATGACCACGGTCGTCTTCAATCGCCGCACCCTCCTCACCGCTGGCGGCACTCTCCTTGCCGGCGCGTCCGGGCTTCTGTTGCCGGTCCGTGCCGAAGGCCTCGCGCCGACCGAAACGATGTCGGGCGGAGCGAACAATTATCGCAAGGGCGCGGCGATCGTGGAGCGGATCGGCAAGGGCGGCTTCTGGATGAGCGGCACGGTGCGCCGCGCCGGCGACGGGGCTCCGCTCGCGGGACAGCGCATCCAGATCTGGGCGCACACGGTCGAAGGGCAGGAGCACGAGCCGCAGAGCCACGGCGCTACGCTCACCGACAAGGACGGCAAGTTCCGGCTCGAGATGCCGCAGATCATTCCGATCTTCGGCCAGCCGCATGGCCACCTCGCCTATGACAGCGGTGAATTCAAGACCGTGTTCCTGCGGCCGGTGATGCGGAGCCCGAAGGAAACCAGCCTCGAGGCGCATTTCGTCCTTGCGCCGGCCTGAGCGAACCAGCGAATGACGGGGTGGAAGCTCGCCCGGGTGATCCTGATCTGGGCCGCGCTCGTTTTGGCCATCGGCATGCCGATCGCCGCTGCAGCAACAAGCGAGCAGCTCGCCTGGCGCGGCCCGGTCTACATCCTCGCCGGCTTCGCCGGGATCGTTGCGCTCGCTCTCGTGCTGGTTCAGCCCTTGTTGATCGGCGGATATCTGCCGGGCCTCTCGGCCTATCGCGGTCGGCGCGCGCATCACTGGATCGGCGGCGCGCTGGCCCTGGCGATCGTGATCCACGTCGCCGGCCTCTGGATCACCAGTCCCCCTGATATGATCGACGCGCTGACCTACACATCGCCGACGCCGTTCTCCCCCTTCGGCGTCACCGCCATGTGGGCGATCTTCGCCGTCGCGCTGCTGGCCCTGCTGCGCCGGCGATTGGGTTTGCGGCCGCGAACCTGGCGCTTCGTTCATATGCCGCTGGCGATCGTCATCGTTGCCGGCAGCGTCGCCCATTGTCTGCTGATCGAGGGAACGATGGAGACGATCTCGAAGGCGGCGCTATGCGCGCTGGTGCTTGCGGCAACCGTCAAGGCCATGGTCGATCTTCAGGTGTGGCGAAAGCGAAGGACGCTCCGCGGCAGTGAGCCCGCGTAGGATGGGTAGAGCGAAGCGAAACCCATCATGCGTCAGCGCTGATGAAGCGCGATGAGTTTCGCTTCGCTCTACCCATCCTACGAGCTGACGCGCGCTCTCCTTGCCGCAGATTGCAGCGGGGCGTATCCTCGCGCAATGGCTGTCACTGCCCCCGACCTGAAAGCGTTCCTGCTCGCAACGCCATTCTTCGGTGGTCTTGCGGATCAAAGTCTAGACCTCCTGAGGTCGATGCTGGTCGAACGCCGCTTCGATCCCGGCGCAACGGTCGTGGCCGAGGGCGAGCCGGGTCGCTCGCTGTTCATCATCGAATCCGGCCGGCTCGCGGTGAGCAAACGGGCGAATGCGGGAGGCATCATCCCGATTTCCGTTCTGGAGCGCGGCGATTTCTTCGGCGAGATGACCCTGATCGAAATGCAGAACCGCTCCGCCACGGTGATCGCAGAAAGTCCGACGGTGCTGTACGAACTGACCGCCAAAAATCTCTACGCCTGCTACAAGGCCGACATCCACGCCTATGTGATCGTCCTGCAGAACATCAATCGCGAGCTGTGCCGGCGGCTGCGAAGGGCCGATGATCGGTTCGCCGGGCGCGAGGTGGGTGACGACAATTGATCGTGCGTAGGATGGGTAGAGCACTTGCGAAACCCATCATGCTTCGCCACGGAGCAGTTTCGTCACGGAGCAAGGCTTCGACGGCATTCGCTTCCACCTTCGCTCGATGAGCTACTGCGGACAAGTCGCTCCGCCCGTCCTGCTAGCGGGAGGTCACGACTTATCGTGCGCGTACTTCTCCAGGAGCAGCCGATTATATTCGTCTCTCACGGCTCTCTTCGAAACATGCCCTTTTCGGTCTTTGGCAATCTTCAGAAGATCACGATCAGTTGGTGCCCGTGATTTCCGCCTGAATTTCGCGAAGAGTGGGGTCGTAGGCGCCGACGTCCTTCCAAACAGCCCGTCAAACCATCCCATTGTGTCCTCCCGGACAGACCGCGAGGTATGAGACTATCACTCTGAATTTGGAGGGCAAACGGACAGTGCGACTGCATCTTTCTCGAAAGGCTCGCCACCACATGGTCCGCGACGGGGGCTGGCCTCAAGCGACGCAGTTCAAATGCCGGTGAGCGGCTGGGCCGCGGCTCAGGCGCGTCGGATGAGCCGCAACTCCTTGCTTCGCGGATTCGTGCAATATATTCCAGGTTGTGGTGCGCGAGATGCGTTCGCTGACGCGATTACAGCAGCGCCATCGAGTGTAGCGAGTTTCTATGAAAGCCGAAGGCAACGATGCCGGACAGAAGCAACGCAATCCCAGTCACGATCAGGCAACACGCAAACACTATCGAAGCCTCTTGCTCGTCATCCACGGCAAGGACGATAATAGATAAAATTTTACCGACAATCGAAAGGAAGAATTAACCTTACCTGCGCGGTGCAATCTCGACCCGTCCGGCAACACACCTCCTGCGCGTGTCGGTTTTTTGGATCGCAAGCGCGGTCGCGGACCGCGCATGGAGAGTCCAGTGTACCCCTGACTCCAGACGTCGGGGGCCTTTCAAGGTTCTTCTGCTCGGAGCCAAGAGCGGCTCGTTGGGTCAAATACTTCCAGCCAACCTCGCGTCCTGGCGGATGTGGACTTGTGGACGTTGAAAGTCCTCGTTGAGGAACAGAACGTCGGCATTCTTCTCGGGCGCACACAAGCGTTCATAAAGATCGAATGCGGGACGGTATCTCTCAGCATAGAGCCGTTGCGCGAGGACCTCATCACCGAGGTGAACGGCATCACGGGTCACACCTCTATGTTCAGAAGTCTGCTCCGACGTCTTTACGAAAATCGTTACATCCCAATCGTCGCGCAGTTCAGGTCGCTGAAGAAACGTGCCATCGACAATAAGAATGGCATTGGCTGGTGCCAATTGTGGTTCCTGTTCGATGGGCAAGTCATTTTCCAGATCAAAGGATTGCGTGCGATACAGACGGTTTCCCTCCGGCCCCAATGGAGCAAGCAGGAGCGTCTTCACCGCAGCCAGATCGCGCGCATCGTAGTAATAGCCTTCGGCTGAATAGCGACCGCGGGCATAGCGCTCGGCCCTGGGACGATGAAAGCCGTCGATCGACGTTCTAATAACAGGACAGCCTTTGCTGCGAACGCGCGACGCGATCTCGTCAGCCAGAGTCGTCTTGCCGGAAGCAGTGCGGCCATCGATCGCCACCCTGACAGGCCGTCCCAACGAAACACGCAAGAGCCTTGTTGCGAGTTTTTCCAGAACTGTTGCCTTGTCCGCCGTCATAAATCCGTTTCTTTTCGTTTCGAAGCCGGTGAGAAATTTGCTTACCTCATCGAGAGGGAAACATACCGGGGCCGTGCACGTTTTGGTAGTCGATCAATGAGCTTGCTCGTGCCGTGCTGAACTGGGCTGAAAGCCGTGCGTCGTCGCCAGTGCTGATCATCGGCGCCAATCCGACCCGTCGGGCAACACACCCGCCTCCGCCAAAACCCCGTCAATCCTCCCTCGAAAAAATATTCCACTTTACCGAAATTCGGATTTACGGCATTATCCCGCCATCCCGGTCCCCGGAGAGGGGCGATCGTACGTCGTGTCGAACGTGGATCGGGGTGCGGTGGACGCGGCAGCGCCGGGCACGGGTATGCGGAACCAGGGCGAGATGAACCTCGTGAGGTCTTCGCTCCGTGCGGACGGACGGCGCTGTGTCCGGCGAAGCTACTCAAGCGAAGCCGGGCCAGCTGCGTACGGCGAAAGCGCGTGGTCCTGACCGTCGTTGCTACGGTCAAGCCTTGCGGAGATGGATCGAGGCTCAACCGGGTTTCGGGACGTCGCCAATTCGCGAGGTGACGGAGGCCAGAAGGAACTCGGCTCCGGGGAGAGCGCGTATAAGCCGTCAGACCATCGCGCAGGGAAGGCCGGGTGTTTTCCGGCCCACCTGTTTCCCGCCTGCGCATTTGCGTGTGCAATTCTTCGCGCAGCGGATCATGGGTGCCAGCCGGCACCCGGCCTTCCCTGCGCCCTCTTCATTGGAAGAGGGCGAAAGAGGAGAGCAAAACTCGGGCGTCTGGTGCCGCGAGAATGCTGATCTGCGCGTGATTGAACCGAAGAAAATGGTGCTGCCAGACAGGATTGAACTGTCGACCTCTCCATTACCAATGGAGTGCTCTACCACTGAGCTACGGCAGCATGTGCTGGGATCAGAATCGGCCGCCAAGGGGCCTACCAAGCGGGCCGATATCTGCCACAACCCCCCCTCCTGTGCAAGCTTGCTAGCTCCGTCAAAACGAGAAAATCGGGCCGATATTGGGGCCAAAATGCCCGTTTTGGCGCGAAACGACCGACTTTCTGCCGATTCGGGTTCCGATATCCCCACCCAACTGGCCAGTTGGCCCGCTTGCCGGATTCGACTCATTTGGAGTTTCGCACGATCGAATTGCGCGCGCCTCTTGAGCTGCCACGTTGATGGGGCATGTTATCGCCGATCCCGTGAATGGAGCTGTGATGGCCGACGAGAACGACAAGCGCGCGCGGCAGGCGAAGACGTCCCGGGACGACCGGCTGAAATCGGCGCTGCGCGAAAATCTGAAGCGACGGAAGGTGCAGGCGCGCGAACGCGCCGCAGGTACCGAGCCCGAGCAGAACGATAACGGTTCCCTCGACGAGGAAGCCGCCGGGAAGGCCGGCGGCTAGGTTTTGCAATGAGCGAGAATGACAATGGCGAAGGACGAGGTGCAACGAACCGACAGGAACGCGCTCATGCCGCAGTTCACGCGTCCCGAGCAGACTTTTCCGGCGCTGGCGCCGGCCGAGATCGAGCGCCTGCGCCATTTCGGTGAGTTGAGGCGCTATAAAGACGGCGAGCTGCTGTTCGAGACCGGCAAGCAGGGTCCCGGCATGTTCGTGGTGCTGGCGGGCCACGTCGCGATCACCCAGCGCGACGGGCTCGGCCATGTCACGCCGGTGATCGATCAGGGGCCGGGGCAGTTCCTGGCCGAGCTCGGCCAGCTCTCGGGCAGGCCGGCGCTGGTCGACGGACGCGCCGAGGGCGAGGTCGAGGTGCTCCTCGTTCCGCCGAACCGGCTGCGTGCGCTGCTGGTGGCCGAAGCCGAGCTGGGCGAGCGCATCATGCGCGCGCTGATCCTGCGCCGGGTCAATTTGATCCAGGGCGGCATCGGCGGGCCCGTGCTGATCGGGCCGTCGAACTCCGTCGGCGTGGTGCGCCTGCAGGGCTTTCTCACCCGCAACGGCCAGCCGCATCATCTGCTCGACCCCGACAGCGAGCATGACGCGGCCGAGATCATCACGCGCTATTCGCCGAAGCCGGAGGATTGGCCGCTCGTCGTCACCGCCGACGGCACCGTCCTGCGCAATCCCAGCGAGACCGAGCTCGGCCGTGCCATCGGCATGATCGGCGGCGCCAAGGACGATCGCATCTTCGACGTTGCGATCGTCGGCTGCGGACCGGCGGGACTTGCAACCGCGGTCTATGCGGCGTCCGAAGGCCTCTCGGTCGCGGTCGTCGACACCCGCGCTTTCGGCGGCCAGGCCGGCGCCAGCGCGCGCATCGAAAACTATCTGGGCTTTCCGACCGGCATCTCGGGCCAGGCGCTGGCGGGGCGCGCCTTCACCCAGGCGCAGAAATTCGGCGCCGAGATCATGATTCCGATGTCGGTGAGCTCGCTGGATTGCTCGCGTACCAACGGCGCCTTCGCGTTGGCGCTGGATTGCGGCGACACCTTGCGCTCGCGCGCGGTGGTGGTCGCGAGCGGCGCGCGCTATCGCCGTCCCGACATCGCGAACCTCGACACGTTCGAAGGACGCGGCGTCTGGTACTGGGCCTCGCCGGTCGAGGCGCGGCTCTGCGCCGGCGAGGAGGTCGCTTTGGTCGGCGCCGGCAATTCGGCGGGGCAGGCGGCCGTGTTCCTGTCGGGCCACGCCAAGCGCGTGCTGATGATCATCCGCGGCGGCGGCCTAGGGGCCAGCATGTCGCGCTATCTCATCGAGCGCATCGAAGCGACGCCGAACATCGAATTGATGTTCAACACCGAGATCACCGCGCTCGAGGGCGACGAGACCTCGCTCTTGCGGCGCATCCGCTGGAAGAGCCGGCTCTCGGACGACGAGGACGAAGCCGAGATCCACAACCTCTTCCTGTTCGTCGGCGCCGATCCCGCCACCAGCTGGCTCGACGGCTGCGGCGTGACGCTCGATCGCGGCGGCTTCGTCGTCACCGGCGCGCAGTCCGAGCTGAATCAGGGCAAGCTGGTGGCGCCGCTCGAGACCTCGGTGCCCGGCGTCTACGCCGTCGGCGACGTCCGCTCCGGCTCGGTCAAGCGCGTCGGCGGCGCCATCGGCGAGGGCGCGCAGGTCGTCGCCTCCCTGCACGGCTATCTCGGCGACGCCGCAAAACCGGCGCTTTAGAGCACGATCCGGACCCGAAGGGCCGCGTCAGCGAAAAGTGTGAAGCGGTTTTCCGAAAAGATCGTGCTCAAACAATAAGTCAAGGACAAGACAAGCAAATGGCAAGTCGAATGAGGCTTGCCATCGTGCCTTGTCCCACAGACTATCGCCTCATCCTGAGGAGCCGCGACAGCGGCGTCTCGAAGGATCGAGGCCCGGAACGGCGACCCGGGCCTTCATGGTTCGCGCGGCGATGCGAAAGCATCGTCCGCAGAGGCGCTAACGCGCCTTCTCACCATGAGGATCGAAAGCTGAACGAGCGAACAAAAGATTCAACGGGAGGACTAAATGGCTGAAATCGTCGTGCTCTACAAAACGCCCAAGGATGCCGCGGCCTTCGACAAATACTATGCCGAGACCCACATTCCACTCGCCAAGAAACTTCCCGGCCTGAAGAAATACGCCGTCAGCAAGGGGCCGGTCGGCTCCCCCGCCGGCCCGACCGGAATCCATCTCGTCGCCATTCTCACCTTCGGCAGCGTTGCCGACATCCAGGCGGCATTCGCCAGCCCGGAAGGCCAGGCGACCGGAGCTGACGTGCCGAAATTCGCCAGCGGCGGCGCTGACATCTTGATCTTCGACACCAAGGACGTGTGAACGATCGCTTCGACTTTCGTCGAAAACCCGCTGTCGTTTGCGACAGCCTTGCAAAAAAAAATCAGCCATGCGTTTGTCGATTCGCACGATGACGCATGGCCGTGCACATGCATGTGACGACAACGCATGTGACCATGAGGAGCGTAATACTACTCTCATCTCAATGCAGAGCGTAGGAGAGATGCCATGGTCCTTGGGTTGAGCCTGCCCGCCTTCACACTGGTCCATGTCATCATCAGCCTGATCGCCATCGCCGCCGGCCTTGTCGTGATGTTCGGCCTGCTCGGTTCGAACTCGATGCCGGGCCTCACCGCGATCTTCCTGCTGTTCACCATCCTCACCAGCGCCACCGGCTTCCTGTTTCCGTTCAAGGAGCTGCTGCCCTCGCACATCATCGGCATCATCTCGCTGGTGCTGCTCGCGATCGCCTGCTTCGCGCTCTACGGCAGGAAGCTCTCCGGAGTCTGGCGTCCGGTCTACATCGTCACCGCGATGATCTCGCTCTATTTCAACGTCTTCGTGCTGGTGATCCAGTCGTTCCTGAAGGTGCCGGCGCTGGCCGCGCTCGCGCCCGCCGTGCCGCCGGCGCCGCCTTCGGGGCCGGTGTTCGCGGTGGTGCAGGGCATCGTGCTGGTGTTCTTCGTGGTGCTGACGATCGGCGCCTGGCGCCGCTTCAAGCCGATGACGTTTGCCTGATCGCCAACAGCCCGTCATTCCGGGGTATCGCGTAGCGATGAACCGGAATCTCGATCTAGCAATCTCCAGATTCCGGGTTTGCGCTTCGCGCGCCCCGGAATGACGTCTTTCACTAAAGGAGCCCACCATGCCCACCATCACCACCAAAGACGGCGTCGAGATTTTCTTCAAGGACTGGGGCGCGGGCCAGCCGATCGTGTTCAGCCATGGCTGGCCCCTGTCGTCAGACGATTGGGACGCGCAGATGATGTTTTTCGTCACGCGCGGCTACCGCGTCATCGCCCATGACCGTCGCGGCCACGGCCGCTCGTCGCAGGTTGCCGACGGCCACGACATGGATCATTACGCCGACGATCTCGCCGCAGTCACCGCGCATCTCGATCTCAAGAACGCGATCCATGTCGGCCATTCCACCGGCGGCGGTGAGGTGGTGCACTACATCGCGCGCCACGGCGAGAGCCGGGTGGCGAAGGCCGCGATCCTCTCCGCGGTGCCGCCGCTGATGGTGCAGACGGCAGCCAATCCCGGCGGTCTGCCGAAGAGCGTGTTCGACGACCTGCAGAAGCAGCTCGCCGCCAGCCGCACGCAATTCTATCGCGACCTCCCGGCAGGCCCGTTCTACGGCTACAACCGTCCCGGCGCAAAACCGTCCGAAGCGGTGATCCAGAACTGGTGGCGCCAGGGCATGATGGGCGGCGCGAAAGCGCATTACGACGGCATCGTTGCGTTCTCGCAGACCGACTTCACCGAGGACCTCAAGAAGATCAACGTCCCCGTGCTGGTGATGCACGGCGACGACGACCAGATCGTGCCTTACGCTGATTCCGCCCCGCTCTCGGCCAAGCTGCTCAAGAAGGGGACGCTGAAGACCTACAAGGGTTTCCCGCACGGCATGCCGACCACGCACGCCGAGACGATCAACGCCGACCTGCTGGCGTTTTTTAAGGAGTAAGGTGTCTTCCTTCTCCCCTTGTGGGAGAAGGTGGCGCGAAGCGCCGGATGAGGGGTTCTATCCGCGAATGCATTTGAGAGTGAGTATGCGGAGACAACCCCTCACCCGTCTCAATCGCGCAGAGCGCGATTGATCCACCCTCTCCCGCAAGGGGAGAGGGGAAGAATGTCACTTCAAGATTGCCCGGATCGCATCGAAGGTCCGCTTCACGAAAACTTCCGGCTTTTCCCGCGCGCCTTCGCCCATCCAGCTGTCGCCGCCGACGCGCATTGCGCCGGTGGCGATCATGGCGACGAGCCGGGCCTTCGCCATGTCCGACTTGCTTTTCGCGCGCTGGGCGAGCCCATCGGCCAGCGCGCGCTCGAGCTTCTCGTATTTGAGCTGGTCGCGCGCATGAAGCGCGGGGTTGTCCCGCTTGAGCCGCGACATTGCCGTCGCCTCGGCCGGATCGACGCGCTTGACCGCTGCGGCGATGGCATTCTCCGCCGCGGTGAGCATGGATTCGTCCGCAGGCCTTGCGAGGATCTCGGCGACCAGCGCGGCCGCGGCATCTTCCTGCCAGGCGGCGACCACGTCCTCCTTGGACGCGAAGTAATGGAAGAAGCTGCGGCGCGACATCTCCGCTTTGGCCGCAATGTCGTCGATCGTGGTGGCTTCGAAGCCGCGCTCGCGGAACAGCGCCATCGCCGCGCGGGTCAGGCGCTCGCGCGTCGCCTGCTGCTTGCGCTGGCGCAGGCCCGCAGTCGGCGGCGATTTTCCTTCCACGGCCAATGGCTTGGCACGCTTCCCGATGGCCTTCGAAACCTTCAAATCATTTCACCTCTTGCAAATTTGCACTCAGTGCACATTTAGACCGATCGCGGGCCTCATTCCAGCCCCCGAACGGAGACATGGCATGACCGACTGGACGACGGCAGACATCCCCTCTCTCGGCGGCAAGACCGCCGTCGTGACCGGGGCGACAGGCGGCCTCGGCTATGAGACGGCAATGGCGCTGGCGGGCGCCGGGGCCATTGTCATACTCACCGGGCGTAGCGACGCAAAGGGCCTGCGCGCGATCGAGGGCATTTGCGCACGCTTTCCCAATGCGTTGATTGCGTACGAGCATCTCGACCTCGCCAGCCTTGCCTCCGTCGCCGACTTCGCCAGGCGCTTTGCCGCCGGCAACGAGCAGCTCGATCTCCTCGTCAACAATGCCGGCGTGATGGCGCTGCCGAAGCGGCAGCAGACCGAGGATGGTTTCGAGATGCAGCTCGGCACCAATTATCTCGGCCACTACGCGCTGACGGCACGCCTGTTGCCGCAGCTTCGCCGCGCCAAGGCCGCGCGTGTCGTCAATCTCTCCAGCCTTGCGCACCGCTCCGGCGCGATCAATTTCGACGATCTCCAGAGCCAGCGCTCCTATCGTCCGTGGCGGGCCTACTGCCAGTCCAAGCTGGCGATGCTGATGTTTGCCCTGGAATTGCAGCGTCGCAGCCTCGCCGCCGGCTGGGGCGTGACGAGCCTTGCCGCGCACCCCGGCTATGCGCGGACCGATCTCATTGCGAACGGGCCGGGCGCAAACACGTTCCAATGGCGGGTCGGCCGGTTGCTCCAGCCGTTGATGAGCCAGTCCGCGGCCGAAGGCGCGCTGCCCACATTGTTCGCCGCGACCTCGCCGGCCGCCGAGCCCGGTGGCTATTACGGCCCGAACTGGTTCTATGAATTGAAGGGCCCGCCGGTACCTGCGCGGATCATGCCGCAGGCGAAGGACTTTGCCGCGGCGGCCATGCTGTGGGATGTCTCGGCAACGCTGACCGGTGTATCCTTCGACGAGATCGCGGTCGCCGCATGAGCCGCGACATCGGTGGGGACATCGCGATGCGAGTGATCATCTTCGGCGCGACCGGCATGGTCGGGCAGGGCGTCCTGCGCGAGTGCCTGATCGATCCCGGCATCGAGCGCGTGCTCGTGATCGGCCGCAGCCCGACGGGCGTACACGACGCCAAGCTCGCCGAGATCATCCACGATGACTTCCTGAATTATTCGCCGATCGAAGCCCAGCTCACAGGCTTCGACGCCTGCTTTTTCTGCCTCGGCGTCTCCTCGATCGGCATGAGCGAGGAGCGTTACCGCCATCTCACCTACGACCTCACGCTCGCGGCGGCGACGACGCTGGCGCGGCTCAATCCGCAGATGACCTTCACCTATGTCACCGGCGCCGGCACCGATTCCACCGAGCAGGGCTCGCGGATGTGGGCGCGTGTCAAAGGCAAGACCGAGAACGATCTGCTCAAGCTGCCGTTCAAGGGCGCCTACATGTTCCGGCCGGGGGCGATCCAGCCGCTGCACGGTGCCCGTTCCAAGACCGCCTGGGTGCAGGCCGTGTATACTGCAACCTGGCCGCTCTGGTCGGTGCTGCGCCGGATCTCGCCTTCGCTCGTCACCTCGACCGAGCAGATGGGCCGCGCCATGATCCATGTTGCCCGGGAGGGGTATCCGCGGAAGGTGCTGGAGATGGAGGATATCAATAGCGTCTAGCCGGCCGGCCCGTTAGTTGTGGGGAAATTTCGGCGCCTGCGCGCGTTGAGCACTGTCCGTCCTGAAGGAGAAGCGCCAGCGATGTCTCCCCAGCTCAAGATGATCGCGCTCGATGCCGACGATCTCGCCGTGATCTCGACCCATGTCCAGGATGCCCGCGTGCAGGCCTCCGACATCATCTGGCGGCAGAGCGAGAAGCGGCTTGTGGTCGGCATGAGCCGGCTCGACTGGGAGCAGACGCTCGCGGGTGAGGCAGAGCCGCGCCGGCTGGTCGCCGCGCTTCGCTTCGACCGCGTGCTCGCCTGCAAGTCGCGCAACATCGATCTGGCCGCGCCGGACAAGGTGTTGGACCTCGTCGGCATCGAGTTTCACCCCCAGGACGGCCGCGCCGAGGAGCCGAGCGGGAGCGCCCTGCTGCTGTTTGCCGAGGGCGGCGCCATCCGTCTCGACGTCGAATGCCTGGAATGCGAGCTGACCGATCTTGGGGCGGACGAACTGGGAACGGGACTGGAGATCGAGGGGGAGGGGTGAGGTCCCCTGTATACCAGCCGAGCCGGCTCAGGCGTTCGCCGGAGCGGCACCGAGCAAGGGTTGACGCCGCTTTCCCGCCGCGCCATTGAGCAGGGGCCGGGTGAGCCAATCCGCCCCAAAAGACCAGCCGAAAGCCAAGCCAAAATGCCCGTTCGTCTCGACCGCAGCAGCGCCGATTTTGACCAGCGATTCGCGGCCTTTCTCGCCGCCAAGCGCGAGGTCTCGGCCGACGTCGAGGCCGCCGCGCGCGCGATCGTCGACGATGTGGCCAAACGCGGCGACGCGGCCCTGCTCGAGGCCACCGCCAAGTTCGATCGCTTGACGCTGGATGCATCCGGCCTGCGCGTCACCGCCGCCGAGATCGAGGCCGCGGTGAAGGCCTGCGATGCCGCGACGCTGGATGCGCTCAAGCTGGCGCGCGACCGCATCGAGACCTATCACAGCCGTCAGCTGCCGAAGGACGAGCGCTTCACCGACCCGCTCGGTGTCGAGCTCGGCTGGCGCTACACCGCAATCGAATCCGCCGGCCTCTATGTGCCCGGCGGCACCGCGGCCTATCCATCCTCGGTGCTGATGAACGCGGTGCCGGCGAAAGTCGCGGGCGTCTCGCGCCTCGTGATGGTGGTGCCCTCGCCCGACGGCAAGCTCAATCCGCTTGTGCTGGCGGCAGCCCATCTCGGCGGCGTCACCGAGATCTACCGCGTCGGCGGCGCACAGGCCGTGGCCGCGCTCGCGCACGGCACCGCCACCATCGCGCCGGTTGCCAAGATCGTCGGCCCCGGCAATGCCTATGTCGCTGCCGCAAAGCGGCTGGTGTTCGGCAAGGTCGGCATCGACATGATCGCCGGCCCTTCCGAAGTGCTGGTCATCGCCGACGATACCGGCAATGCCGACTGGATCGCCGCTGATCTCCTCGCGCAGGCCGAGCACGATGCCAGCGCGCAGTCGATCCTGATCACGGACTCCGCGCGGCTCGCCGCCGACGTCGAAAAGGCCGTCGAAGCGCAGCTGAAGACGCTGCCACGCACCGCGATTGCCAGCGCCTCCTGGGCCGATTTCGGCGCCATCATCATGGTGAAGACTCTCGCCGACGCGGTCCCGCTCGCGGACGCGATCGCGGCCGAGCATCTCGAGATCATGACCACCGATCCCGACGCGCTCGCCGTAAGGATCCGCAATGCCGGCGCCGTGTTCCTCGGCGCGCACACGCCCGAGGCGATCGGCGATTATGTCGGCGGCTCCAACCACGTGCTGCCGACGGCGCGCTCGGCGCGGTTTTCCTCAGGCCTCTCGGTGCACGATTTCATGAAGCGCACCTCGATCCTGAAATGCGGGCCGGACCAGTTGCGTGCGCTGGGACCTGCCGCGATGACGCTCGGACAAGCGGAAGGACTGGACGCCCATTCGCGCTCGATTGGATTGCGCCTCAATCTGTCATGACAAAGCCGCCCGAACAGGACGACTCGCAGAACCGTATCGTCGGCGTCACGCTCGACGAGGACTCGATCGGCCGTTCCGGGCCCGACATCGAGCATGAGCGCGCGATCGCGATCTACGATCTGATCGAGCAGAATCTGTTCGCGCCCGATGGCGCGGACGGGCAGGGCCCGTTCACGCTGCATATCGGCATCACCGGCAACCGCCTGATGTTCGACATCCGCCGCGAGGACGGCGCGCCCGTGGTCGCGCATCTGCTGTCGCTGACGCCGTTCCGGCGGATCGTGAAAGACTACTTCATGATCTGCGACAGCTACTACCAGGCGATCCGCACCGCGACGCCGGACAAGATCGAGGCCATCGACATGGGCCGCCGCGGCATCCATGACGAGGGATCGCGCACGCTTCAAGAGCGGCTGAAGGGCAAGGTGCGGGTCGATTTCGAGACCTCGCGCCGGCTGTTCACGCTCATTACTGTTCTCCATTGGAAAGGCTGATCGCGGATGGCTGCGCCCTCACGCGCACGCGATCCGCAATCGGTGCTGTTCGCCTGCGCGATGAACAGTGTGCGCTCGCCGATGGCCGAGAGCCTGCTGCGGCACATGTTTCCGCAAGGCCTCTACGTGAAGTCGGCCGGGGCCAGGAAGGGCGAGCTCGATCCGTTCGCGGTATCGGTGATGGCCGAGCTCGGCCAGGACATCTCCATCCACAAGCCGCAGACCTTCGAGGAGCTGGAGGATTGGGAGGGGCTCAATTTCGATCTCATCATCACGCTCTCGCCCGAAGCGCACCACAAGGCGCTGGAGCTGACCCGCACGCTCGCCGCCGACGTCGAATATTGGCCGACGCACGACCCCACCACCATCGAGGGCAGCCGCGACCAGAAGCTCACCGCCTACCGCGACGTCTGCGACCAGCTCCTGATGCGCATCCGCCGGCGTTTCGCCAAGGCGGGCGCGGCGAGCGGGTAGCATCGAGGGTCCGTAACACCCGCGTCACAGAGCGCAGGCACACGCTTATCGGAAGCCTCGAATCACCTAAGCTCGGGTTCCCGGTTGTGAAATCAGCCCCCTTCCGATAGGTTCCGCGCGCAATTCACCCCGCTTCATCCCCCAAATCACCTGATGCTCGGCCGCCCCAAATTCGTACTTGCCTCCGGTTCGCCGCGGCGCCTGTCGCTGCTCAACCAGGCCGGCATCGAGCCGGATGCGCTCCGGCCGGCCGACGTCGACGAGACGCCGAGGCGGGGCGAGCTGCCGCGCGCCTGCGCCAACCGCCTTGCCCGGGCCAAGGCCGACGCGGCGCTCAAATCGGTGCAGCTCGACGACGAGCTGCGCGGCTCCTTCATCCTCTCCGCCGACACGGTCGTGGCGGTCGGCCGCCGCATCCTGCCCAAGGCCAATCTGGTGGACGAGGCCGCGCAGTGCCTGCGGCTGCTGTCGGGCCGCAACCACCGCGTCTACACCGCGATCTGCCTCGTCACGCCGCGCGAGGCGTTCCGCCAGCGCCTGGTCGAGACCCGCGTCCGTTTCAAGCGCCTCTCCGAGGACGACATCCAGGCCTATATCGGTTCCGGCGAATGGCGCGGCAAAGCCGGCGGCTACGCCGTGCAGGGCATCGCCGGCTCGTTCGTGGTGAAGATGGTCGGGTCCTACAGCAACGTCGTCGGCCTGCCGCTCTACGAGACCACGACCCTGCTCGGAGGCGAGGGCTTTCCGATCCGCTTCGGCTGGCTCAACGCCACCGCGGTGTGAGCGCGCCGATAAAAATCTCGAAAACAACCCCATGCACAGTAGAATGGCCCGGCCGGACCCCGGCGGGCACGCCTGCGCCGCTGCTCCCGGAACCTGAGCGCCGACCGGCGCTTGACGTCCTCCACCCCGTGTAAGCTGCGCCCGTCATGGACGACCTCGTCAAAAAGCCCACCGGCCCGCTCAAAACCTGCCCGATCTGCGGCAAGCCCACCGAGCATGCCACCCGCCCGTTCTGCTCCTCGCGCTGCCGCGACGTCGATTTGAACCGCTGGCTGAAAGGCTCCTACGTCATCCCCGGCCGCGACGACGAGGTCGATGACGTCGAATAGATAAGTAATATCAATATCTTGTTCGTGCGACGGCCGCGCCGCGCGCCAGCCGCGGCAAGCCAGCCCCAGCTTGTACACAGCCGGGCCGCGCCCGGCGAAGCCTCTTGGCGAAGCCGGGTGGACAGGCCGCTCTCAGCCCACTATAAACCGCCCGCTCGATGGGCCTTGGCCCCTCTCTTGGAGCATGCCCAGGTAGCTCAGTTGGTAGAGCATGCGACTGAAAATCGCAGTGTCGGTGGTTCGATTCCGCCCCTGGGCACCATGACTTCTACCCACCAAATGTCGGTGGTTCGATTTCCGATCTCGCGCTCGGCTTGGGCGTTTTGCGTATCTCTAGCCCGAGCATGACGTTGTCGAGCACGCTGCGCCACGGCAGCAGCAGATCCTTTTGCAGCATGTAGCCGACGGCCACTCCTTCGCGTGCGCGATCTACCCAATCGTGCGCCTGCGCTAATGCGCGGCGATGCCCGCGCTCTCGATCACCCGCTTGTAGCGTGCGGTCTCCTCGACGATGAACGGGCCCATCTCGGCTGGCCCCTTGTCAGCGATCGACACTTGGCCGTTGGTGGCGAGGTCCGCGACGATGCCGGGGTCGGCGAGCACGGCGGTCAGCGCCTCGGAGAGCCTGCCCACGATTCTCGGGTCGGTCCCGGCCGGGACCGAGACCCAGGTCGAGCCGACACTGACGGCGTCCGGGTAACCGGCCTCGAGCACCGTCGGCGCGTCGGGCAGCGCGGCCAGCCGCGCCGTGCCGGTGGTGCCGAGCACCTTGACCTTGCCGGTGTCGATCAGCGGCCTGAGCACGGCGAGGTAATCGAAGGAGACGTCCAGGATGCCCGACATCATGTCGGTCATCTGGCTCGAGCCCGACTTGTAGGGCACGTGGGTCAGCTTGATGCCGGCGGCCGCCTGGAACATCTCGCCGGCAAGGTGCTGGGCGGTGCCGGGGCCGGGGGAGCCGAAATTGACCTTGCCCGGGTTAGCCTTCGCGTAGGCGACGAACTCAGCAAGCGTGCTGTAGGGCGCTGCTGCGGTCGCGACGAGGATCTGGTTCGCCGAGCTCACTCCGCGGATATGGACGTAGCTCTTGAGCGGGTCGTAGTTGAGCTTCGCCATCCCCAGGTTCGGCTGGATCGTCATCGGTCCGCCGGAGGCGTAGAGCACGGTGTAGCCGTCGGGCTGGGCCCGGGCAACGAACTCCGTCCCGATGGTCCCGCCAGCGCCGGGTCGGTTCTCCACCACCACGGGCTGCCCAAGCCGCGTCCGCAGCAGCTCCGCGATCTTGCGCGGGACGAGGTCGGTGACGCCGCCGGCCCCGAACGGGACCACCCAGGTGATCGCGCGGTTCGGCCAGGATTCCGCGGCGGTCTGGGCCCCCGCGGCGCCCGTCTGGAGCGCCAGCGTCGTCGCGGCGACGAGAAACAGGAGCGCGACCGTGTTCTTGTTCACCTGCCGCGAGGACTGATGATAGCCGCGCCGCTGCGACAGGACGAAGAGCCCGAATTCCATGGATGCAGTCCTCCCCGTTGCAGCGCGGCCGTTTATGGCCATGTTGACCGAAGGCTACAGACTTGAGTCTTTTCCAACCATTGGCGGAGTCTGAGCATCTCTTTTGCAAAATATGAAAAGATCGATGGATCGCCTTCAGGCCATGGAGCTGTTTGTCAGCACCATCCGCAAGAGCTTCTCTGCGGCCGGCCACAGCGCCGGGCTCGGTGTCGCGACATCGGCGAGCTCGAGGCGCAACTCGGCGTGCGGCGGTTCAACCGCAGCACTCGGCATCGCGGCCTGATCGAGGCTGGCAAGATATTCTTCCAGCGTACCGAGCAGGTGCTGCGCCCCAACGCTGCTGGCTGTTGCCGATCGTAGGCTTGCCGAACATCGGGAAGATTTCCTAGCGCACTGCGGGCAGGGCTCGTTGGACAGCGCTGGCCTGCTCTGATCCCATCCGGCTGAACAGCTTTCTCGCGGGCGGCGCGATGAGTTCGCTCTTCAGCCAGCGAGGAAGCATGCATGTCGTGAACGGCGCCCGGATCCGCGAGCTCCGCTCCAGCGATGGGTTGCAGCGATGAGCAAGAGCTTGCGCACGAATGCTGCCAGAGCGGCAATCCTTGTGGCCGGACTTTTCATCACGCCCCCTTTGCTTGCTGGTGATCGTCAATTTGGCGGCCATCAATATGGTCCTGGCGCAAGTGATACCGAGATCAAGATCGGCCAGACGATGCCCTATAGCGGTCCGCTTTCGGCATCCTCGGTGATCGGCAAGGTGCAGGCGGCCTATTTCCGCATGATCAATGATCATGGCGGCGTCAATGGGCGCAAGATCACGTTGATTTCCTACGATGATGCGGCGACGCCGTCCAAGACAGTCGAGCAGGTCCGCAAGCTCATAGAGAGCGACGAGGTGCTGTTCACATTCGAGACGCTCGGCAACGCCTCGAACATCGCGGTTCAGAAATATCTCAATGACCGCAAGATCCCTCAGCTTTTCGTGGCCGGGCGGTCGACGCGTTTCGAGGATCCGGTCAACTTCCCCTGGACGATGGGATTTGCTCCCAATCTGCGCACGGAGGTTCGCGTTTACGCGCGCTTCATCCTGGATAACTATCCGAATGCCAGAATCGGCCTGCTTTACCAGAATGATGAGAGTGGCAGGGATTATCTGACCGGCTTGAAGGAAGCACTCGGCGCAAGGGCAGCCGAACTCATCATCAGTGACGTTTCATACGATGTGACGGACCCGACCGTCGACTCGCAGGTCGTGCGCCTCAAGGCGGCCGGCGTCAACGTTCTCGTCAATATGGCTGCCTCGAAGTTCGCCGCCCAGGTCATCAGAAAGATGGCAGAGCTGGATTGGAAGCCGGTTCATCTCCTCGGCGTCGGTTCGTCCTCGATCGACGCGGTCCTGAGCCCCGCCGGTATCGAGAACGCAAAGGGCATCATCTCGGCGAGCTCGTTCAAGGAGGCCGATGACCCGACCTGGCGTGATGACGAAGGCATGAAGCGCTGGAGCGCCTTCATGGACGGCTACTATCCGGGAGGCGACCGGAAAAGCATCTTCACGGTCTATGGCTATAGCGCCGCCGAGCTGCTGGTCCAGGTCTTGAAGCAATGCGGTGACGACCTCTCGCGCGAGAATGTCATGGCGCAAGCGACGAACCTGAAAAGCGTGAAACTTGATCTGCTGCTCCCGGGGCTCTCCGTCAACACGGGCGTGGCCGACTATCGTGTGGTCAAGGAGTTCCGAATGATGCGCTTCACTGGTGCCCGATGGGAGGCGTTTGGGCCGATTGTCGCCGATTGATCCTGTGCGTGGCCGCACAAGGGGGACCTCTCCCGTGTGAAATCGCGATCCCATTCGGCCAAAAGCCCGGCCTGGTCTCGCGAATTCGACCGCTCCAATGGGAAAACGGGCTTCTCCGACCGCGATTTAGCCGGACCACCATGCCGAGCGCTCACGCCGCCATATTAAGCATAACAGCAGCTCGCTGTACCCGATCCCATCCGCCCATTCCTGGCACTCCGCTTGCTCAGTCAGGACCAAAGCCCGGTCCCGGCATGGAGACCGTTTCAGGTTGAGGCAAAGCGATGCAGGAAGTGTCCCGTTCTGGTGCTGCCGATGAACTTCGGCTCGATGGATTGATCGCCGATCTGTGGTGGCGTGTGCGGCTGCTCAACACCGACATTCTCGAAGAAGAGGCGAAAGCCGGGGTGTTCGACGTGCAGCAGCCGGCCTATCCGCTGCTCGCGCTGACCCTTCGCGGGCGACGCGACAATCTGGTCGCGACGATCGGCGTGCTCGAGCAGCGTGCGAGATCGATGTCGAAGGCGGCCTGAGAGCGGTCTCCGGTCGACGGGCACGCCCGGCGTCGTCAGACTGTCGTCGCCCTGTCATCGGCGTTCCATGGATTGCTGCTCTCCCTTCGCCGCGCATCGCGGAGGGCGGACATGCATCTGATCAAGGCAATTTCTTCCGACCGCCGGTCGATCCTGAAGGGCCTCGCGGCCGCAGCCGTCGCGCCGCTGGCGGCGCCGGTCATGGCGACCGAGGGCCTGCCGGTGCAGCCGACCGGGTCGGCGGCCGTGGTCGCCACCGACAAGGCCTATTGGACGGCCGTGAAGGGGCTCTACGCCGTGACGCCCGACGTCGTCAATCTGGAGAACGGCTATTGGGGCATCATGGCCGAGCCTGTGCGGCGCGAGTTCATCCGCCTGTCCGACATGATCAACTATCAGAACACCTATTACGCGCGGCAGCGGGCGGGCGCGGATTTCGAGGCCGTGCGGGCCAAGGTGGCGGCGGCGGTCGGAGCTGCGCCGGAGGAAATCGCGCTCACCCGGGGCGCGACCGAAGCGCTGCAGCTGCTGATCAGCGGCTACAACAGACTGAGGCCCGGCGACAGCGTGCTCTACGCCGACCTCGATTACGATTCGATGCAATATGCCATGAACGCGCTGAAGGCGCGCCGCGGCGTCGACGTGGTCAAGTTCGAGGTGCCGGAGCCGGCCACCCGTCAGGCCGTGCTCGACGCCTATGCCCGCGCCCTCGAGGCAAATCCGAAGACCAGGCTTCTCCTCCTCACGCATGTCAGCCATCGCACCGGCCTCATCATGCCGGTCACCGAGATCGCCCGCATGGCGAGGGCGAAGGGCGTCGACGTCATCGTCGACGCCGCGCATTCCTGGGGCCAGCTGGACTTTAGGGTGAGCGAGCTCGAGGTCGATTTTGCCGGCTTCAACCTGCACAAATGGATCGGTGCGCCGCTCGGCGTGGGTTTCCTCTACATCAAGAAGGGCCGCCTCGCCGACATTGATCGCGACCTCGGTGACGAGGATTTCCCGGAAACCGACATCCGCTCGCGGGTGCACACCGGCACGGTCAATTTCGCGACGGTGCTGACGGTACCCGCGGCGGTCGAGCTCCATCAGCAGATCGGTGCTGCGGCGAAACAGGCCCGCCTGCGCTATTTGCGCGACTACTGGGTCAGTCGTAGCAGGGGCTTCAAGGACATCGAGATCCTGACACCGGACGAGGCTGGCCTGTATGGTGCGATCACGTCCTTCCGCCTGGCCGGCAAGACGAGCAAGGCCGACAATGACGCCACCGTGGCGAAGCTCAGGGACACCCACAAGGTCCTGACGGTTCGCCGCGCGGGCGTCGCCAGGGGTCAATGCATCCGCGTGACGCCGTCGCTCTACACCGAGGAGGCCGATCTCGACCGGCTCGTCGAGGCGCTTGCTGCCGTCACCGGTTCGAAGGCAGGCTGAACCCGCGCCAGGCGGGTGCATCGTTGATCGCGCGCAGCCTGGCCCGTAGCTAGTTGCATGATTCAGCGATGCAACTGCATTTCGCACGTGATAACTTTCCATTCGGGGGATGGAATTGACTGTCCCCACATTTGGAAGGACAGGTCCATGCGAATCTCGTCTCGCTTCCTTGCGCGTCCCGCTGTCGCCATCTCGTCCATTGCACTGCTGTGCGCCTTCGGCGGCCCGGCAATGTCGCAACCGACACCCGCAGACACCCAGCTTCCCGGCGTCATGGTCGAGGCGCCGAAGCATGTGGTGAGGCCGCACAGGGCGGCGCATCACCCGACGATCCGGAGCACGAGGTCTATCGCCGCGCCCCGAGCCGTCGCTGTGACCCCCGCAGCGCCGATGTCGGATGTCGCGAAGCTCGCCAAGCTCGAGCGCGAAACGGGCAGCTGCGCCGGCGGCTGCCAATCGAGCTTCAAAACAGGCGACAAGCCCTGGGTCGGCTGCAACGCCTCGGGCGGCGTGTACTCGGCCACGTGCCGAAACGTCGGCAATTACAAGAGCTACGACGAGTGCAAGGAGGCGGGACGGGTCACCGGCTGGCGCACCGGTGAGACTTCGGCGTATTGCAGCAGCATCGCGTTGGCGGCGGGCTGGCGTTGAAGTAGCGCGGCTGCAGTTGGCGGGATCGGCTTCGGGTTGTGTCGGCGGCCGTGGAAGTCCCTGGCCGTCGGTCGTCGTATTTCCCTTGGCGAACTCCCTTGAAGCCCGACGATCACCTGCGCGGGGCGCCGACGTCCATTCGCGATTGTGAGGCTCGAGCACGCGCCAGGTACCCGTCTCCGTGCTATTGCTGCCTCAGCAACTTCCCGCGAGGCCCCCATGCTTCCCATTCCCGCTGATATCTTCACCGAGCCCGAGGACGTCTCGCCTGACGCCCTTGCCAATCTTGGTCCGCTCCGCCGGCTCGCCGGCACCTGGCAGGCGGACAAGGGCATCGACATCAATCCGAAGGCGGAAGGGCCGGAGCGTCGGACCTTCATCGAGCACATCCGGATGGACCCGATCGATCCGCAGGCCAACGGCCCGCAGCTGTTCTATGGCCTGCGCTACCACATCCACATCAACACGCCCGAGGAAGACATCACCTTCCACGATCAGGTCGGCTACTGGCTGTGGGAGCCCGCGACTGGGCTGATCATGCAGACGCTGGCGATCCCGCGCGGGCAGGTGCTGCTCGCCTCTGGCAAGGCCAAGCCGGATGACAAGACAATCTCCGTCACGGCGAAACGTGGCGACACCGCCTACGGGATCTGCTCGACCGATTTCCTGGAACAGGCCTTCCGCACCGATTCCTACCGTTGCGACATCACCTTCAACGATGACGGAAGCTGGAGCTATCTGATCCAGACCGAGTTGTTCGTGCGCGGCGCGCCGTTCAACCATCACGACAGCAACACGCTCAAGCTGGTCGCGCCGCCCAAGCTCAATCCGCTCGCGGTGATCGTCAACGATCGTGCCAAGGGCGGCGAGACGGCCTGACAAGCGGAGAACTGCAATGAAGCCCTACGTCATCTGTCTGATGCACTCGAGCCTCGATGGCCGCACGCATCCGAGCCGCTGGCGTCCGAAGGGCGCGGGCACGGACTGGTTCGAGAAGATTCACGACGAGCTCGGCGGCGATGCCTGGGCGATCGGCCGCGTCACCGGCTCGGAGTTCGCCAAGGGCAAGCCCTATCCCGAGACGCCCGGCGAGACCTTTCCACGCAAGAGCTGGTTCGCCTGGGGCGACGGCAAAAAGCCGGATGTGAAGAGCTACGGCGTCGTGCTCGATGCGCAGGGCAAGATCGGTTGGGGCCGTTCGGATATCGGCGGCGATCCGATCGTGGTGGTGCTGACCGAGGGCGTGCCGGATTCGCATCTGGCCGGGCTCCGCGGCGAGGGTGTGTCCTACATCTTCGCCGGCGCGTCCGAGATCGACCTGGTGCTGGCGCTCGACATCCTCAATCGCGAGCTAGGGGTGAAGCGTCTCCTGGTGGAAGGCGGCGGTGTCGCCAATGGTGCGTTCCTGCGCGCCGGTCTCATCGACGAATTCAACCTGATCCTCAGCCCCGCGATCGATGGCGCGAAAGGCGCCCCGTTCGTGTTCGATTCGACCGACGCGGATGGCGACAAGCGCGCGCCGATCACGGCGATGACGCTGGAGAGCACCCGGGAGCTCGGCGGCGGTGTGCTGCTGCTGCGCTATCTGATCAAGAACGATCCGCAAGCCGTAGCGAAATAAAGCGCTGGCATGTCGGACAGATCGGAGCACATCATCGTCGTCGGCGCCGGGGCGGCCGGGTTGATGGCGGCGCGCGAGCTCTCGCGTGCGGGCCGGACGGTGACGATCCTGGAGGCGCGCGAGCGCTGCGGCGGCCGAATCCATCCGCTGCCCGCGTCGGAATTCGGCTATCCCGCCGACGGCGGCGCCGAATTCGTCCATGGCGAGGCGCCGGTCACACGCGCTCTGCTGCGCGAGGCCGGACTGTCATTGCAGGAGATCGAAGGCACGCAGCGGAGTTTTGACGGCACAAAATTGTCGCGCGAGGATCGCCGCGATCCGCATGAGGCGGAGCTTCATGCGGTGCTCAGGGAGCTGAAGGACGACCTCACCGTCGCCGAATTCCTGCGCCGTCACTTCGCCGGGGAGGAATATGCGCAGCTGCGCCATTCGATCGAGCGGATGGTCGAAGGCTACGACGCCGCAGATCCCGAATGCGCCTCCATTCTGGCGCTGCGCGAGGAATGGATGGACGGCGGCCACCGCGTGCAGGCGCGCATCGATGGCGGCTATGGCGCGCTGATCGAGTTTCTGGCGGCCGAGTGCCGCCGGCACGGCGCCACGATCCGTCTCGGCTGCATGGTATCGGCCATCGCGGAGGAGGGCGACGTATTGGCCGTTCGCTGCGCCAGCGGCGAGGTGCATGGCTGCGATCGCGTGATCCTCACCGTGCCGCTGCCGCTGCTCCGCGACATCGCGCTGCCGGCGCGTGCACGCGTAAAGGCGGCGGCCAGCGACGACATCGGCTTCGGCAACGTCGTCAAGATCGTGCTGCGTTTCGCGCGGCCCTGGTGGCGCGAGCGCAAGCAGGATCTCGCCGACATGACCTTCCTGCTGTCGGGCGAAACGATCCCGGTGTGGTGGACGCGATATCCGGGTCAGCATCCCGTGCTCACAGGCTGGTTCGGCGGTCCGCGGACGGCGGAGCTGCAAGGCCTCGATCCACAGGGACTTGTCGATGCCGGCATCGAATCGCTCGCCGCCATCTTCGGCTTGTCGCGCGAGGAGGTCGCGCGCGACCTCGTCGCGGCTGCGGCGATCAATTGGGCGCACGATCCCTTGGCCCGCGGCGCCTATTCCTGGGCAACACCGCGTACGCGCGCGGTGCAGACGATGCTCGCGCGCGCCGATGGTCCCGTGCTGTTCTCCGGCGAAGCGCTCTATCGCGGCCGCGACATGGGCACGGTCGAGGCAGCGCTGGCGAGCGGGCTGGAGACGGCGAGGCTGATCCTGCGGGCATAGTTATTTCGTCATGCCCGGGCTTGACCCGGGCATCCACGTCTTGGTCGCCGAAAGGAATGTAGATGGCCGGAACAGGCCCGGCCTTGACGATCAGACCATCATTGAGAGAGAGGCCCGCATCGCTGCGGGCCTTTTACGTTACCAGCGGTTGCCGCCGAAGCTGAACGTCACGCCGGGACCGCCACCGCCGTAATATCCGTAGGGTCCGCCACCGTAATAGCCGTGGTGCCGCGGATAGTAGCCGTAGCTCCTGTAGTGCGGACGATAATGGCCGTGGTGAGGGCGCCAATGATGATGGCGATGGCCGTGATAATGGTGCCGGTGCTGTGCGCTGATGTCGGTCGCCTGGCTTCCTCGCGCGCTTTGCTTCGCGCTTGTGTTGTTGGCCGCGTGCGCCGCAGATCCGCCGGCAAGCGCCGCAGCTCCGACCGCTAGCGCGACAAAGAGATACTTCATGTCATCACTCCAGTTGAATGTCGTGTGACAACAGATGGAGGTCGGCTGCGTTCCGTCCAGTGCGGGCGTCGAAACGACGCAGCGCGCGCAGTCTCATTCTGCAGGAATCATCGAGTCTCGTGAGATGTATTGTCGCATCGGCGATGTCGATCGCGCCGCCGCCATCACTCCGCCGCGAATGACGCGATCACGTCGCCGGTGGTGACGATGCGCGCGAATTCGCCGTTCAGATTCGATAGCGTCATCGCATGGATTGCCTCGGCGGAATGCGCGTCACCGTCAGGCCCGATGCGGTCGAAGGTCCAGGTCGCATCGCGGACGAGACGCGCATCGAAGCCGAGATTGCCGGCCATCCGCGTCGTGGTCTCGACGCAATGATTGGTGGTGGCGCCGCAAATCACGAGCGTGGTGATGTGACGCGCGCGCAGGCGCTGCTCGAGATCGGTGCCGATGAAGGCGCTGTTGACGCGCTTGACGATGACGGGCTCGCCCGCTTGCTCGCGCGCCTCGTCCTTGACGGCGTAGCCGGTACGCGACGGCAGGAATGTCGAGTTCGGCTTGGTGCCCTCGTGGCGGATGTGGAAGATCGGTGCGCCGTTCGCCCTGAATGCCTTCAGCAGATCGGCGATACGCTTAATCGCGTCCGGATTGTTGCGCCGCTTGCCCGCCGCTTCCCATTCGTCGAACGCACGCTGGACGTCGACGACGATGAGGGCGGGGAGGGGGCTGGTCATGAGGCGGATCTTTCGAACTGCGTGCTGAACGGAATATGCGAGACGAGGAGGAATGCGCGCAATGCCGATCTTCCCTCATTTCGGGACGCCATCCGGGCTACAAGACCTACGGATGGGGATCGGGAAATCCATGGCGCTCGGAGAGCGCCGCCAGGATCGCGTCCTTGTCGGCGATGAAGGCGCGGCCCTGATGGCTGCCGGTCTGGTGCCGCGATGTCGCGTCCTCCGCCAGCACGAGCAGCGGCAACGACTGGTTCTCTTCGCCGACCAGCGCGATCGCCGCCTGCCGCGGCCGCGGCCAAGCGATGCGGTCGACGTCGAGCTTTTCGGCAAGCGCCGGAAACGAGGCCAGCACGCCCTCGATCAGCGCGCAGTGCCAGCAATAGAAGCGCTGGTTCGGAAACGCCGGGTCCTCGAAACCAGGGCGCAGCAGAAACAGACGGTCGCGCGTCATGGGTCGCTCCATAAGATGGCTGCCTAAAGCGCGATGAGATTGAGATGAATCGTCATCGCGCTTTAGGTTGTTGTTTGAGCATGATCTTTTCGGAAAACCGCTTCGCACTTTTCCGGATCATGCTTTAGCTCGGCGCTGCCAGCGGCAAGCTGATGTGAAAGACGGCGCCGCCCGTCGGCGCGTTCTCGGCCCAGATCCGGCCGCCATGCGCTTCGACGATGGTGCGCGCGATCGACAGGCCGATGCCCATGCCTTGCACCTTGGTCGTGAAGAACGGCTTGAAGATCTCGGTCAGCTTGTCCGCGAGGATGCCGTCGCCGGCATCGGCGATGGAGACGACTGCCTGGTTGCCGTCGACGAGACTGGTTCGGCCGACCACGCGGCGCCGCTCATCGGGAAGATGGGCGACCGCATCCATGGCGTTCACCACCAGATTCAGGATGGCTTGCTGCAGCTGGACCTTGTCGGCCTTGACGCGAATGTCGGCGGGCGAGGGCTCCGTCGCAAGCCCGACATCGTGGGTCAGGGCCTGCACGGACAGGAATCGAAACACCTCCCCGACCGTCGCGTTGAGGTCGAGCTCGCGCCGCTCGGTCGGATCCCGCTTCAGGAACATCCGCAGCCGGCCGATGACCTCGCTTGCGCGTTGATCGTCGTGGCGGATGTTGTCCAGGATGTTTCGGACTTCGGCAAGGTCCGGCGTGGGATGCCGCAACACCTCCTTGGCGGCCTCGGCATTGATCATGATGGCGGCCAGTGGCTGGCTCAGCTCGTGCGCGATCGAGGCGGACATCTCTCCCGCGGTCGCGCGGCGATTCAGATGGGCGAGCTCCGACATGCGCTGGCGTGCCTCGATCTCCGCCAGGAATCGCAAGCGGCGCTGGTGCAGTAGGCCGGTGATCAGCAGCGCCTGCACCAGCACCACGCCCGCGACGATGGTCGAGTGCCAGTAATATCGCTCCCAGAAGGTCGCTTCCCGGAAGCGCACCTCGCTGCCTGGCGGAAGGTTGGCTTCATCCACGTTCCAGTGTTGCAGCTGCCGCCAGTCGAAGATCGGCTTCACGTTGTTCCCTGCAACGGGCGGGATGCTGGACGGCGCTTCTCCGTTGAGCATCCGCATCGCTACTTCGCCGGTTTCCCGTCCGATGATTTCGGGCAGCAGCAGGAAGCCGCCGACTCCCGACCGGCCGAGGAACGTATCGGACGTAATGACGATCGGGCGGTTCGCGGTCTCGGCGACGCGTGCGAGGGCCGAGGCCGGCGAATAATAGGTGCCTTCGCCGTCGGAATACATCGCCGAGGTCAGGATCGCGGAACGGGCGGGCAGGGAGGCGACTCGCTCGCGCACCTCGCGGAGCACCAGGCCGGACAAATCGGTGACCTCGAGATCGGGCATCGCCGCCGCGAAGTCCTGCTTCCAGTACCCGTAGACCAGCGGATTCTTCCAGGCGTCGCCGACGAGGACGACACGTGTCAGGTCGGGAACGATGGCGCGCGCCGCAGTCAGGAGATGGGCGGGTCTGACCGTTGTAAAGATCGCCGTCGAATCGGGCAGGAACAGCGCGCGCGTCTCGGGCAGATCGGGCACGAAGCCATACACGACGGGGGTGCCGGGCCAGATCTCCCGCTTCCGTTGCTGAAGGAATTTCGCCGATGCGACGCCGATCGAAACGATCACGTCGATCGGTCGGCGCGCATATTTGGTCTTGAGGTGACCGACCAGGCTCTCCTCATAGTCGGGTCCCGGGAAACGGGCGAGGTCGAGGCTCTCGCCGTAGATCACCGTGTGCGCATTGCCGCTCTGCTTCGCGGCGGCGCGGATGCCGGAAAATATCTCCAAATAGAACGGCGAGCGAAAATCGGCTTCCTCCAGAACCAGGACCGAACGCTGCCGCGGACCGTCAGCCGCGATGCATTGGTGCGACAGACTTGCAAACAGGCAGAGGATCAGGACGCGCGCGAGCCCGGTGATCTGACGCATTGCTGGGGTCTCGGTCCTGCCTCCGGTTGCAATCCGGCCTCCTCCACGAGGACGCGCGCCGGAAGCATACCCGCAAGACCCAGAGTTTCAACGGAAGGATGCACGCCTGCCCACGACAAGCGGGGCGAGGTCAAGGATCGCTACTTGAACGGATCCTGGATTGACGGCGCCGATTGCCGGATGCGGCGCACGCTCACCGGTTTACCGTCGGAGACGAACAGCAGCTCGTAGGTCCGGCCCTCGCTGTCGGTCGCCGAGCAGGTGACGTCGTTGACCTTCCTGGCGGCGAAATTGCCGGTCTGGCGGCAGACACCTCTGGAGATCTGCTCGGCCGGCACCGGCAGGCCGTCGACCTTGGGCCGGTCCTTGGAGTTGAGCAGCATGCGGTCGACCGGCAGCTCGTAGGAATTGTCGTCGGCGCGCTTGCCGTTCTCCCCGGAGAACGACACCACATGATTCGCATCAGTGGGATCGTCGACCGCGACCGCGAAATTGACCCGGCCCTTGTCGCCATGGGCATAGGCCACCGTCTTGCAGGCGAGGGTGCGCCCGGCGACCTTCAGCGTCTTGCAGTGGCCGGAGATCAGCGCCAGGAGGTCGATATAGGCGTTCTGCAGGGGCTGCGGATTGTTGACCGGGATCGGCGCGGAAGACTCGGCGAAACAAGGACTTGCCCAAGGACTTGCCAAAGAACCTGCCAAAGAACCTGCCAAGGCGAGGAGGGTTGCGGCCAGAATTGGTTTGCTGGGGCGCATCGTCAGGCTCGTATGCCGTAGGCCACGGAAGAATCCCGTCCAACAACTATCGAACCAAAAATTGGTTGCGATCCCGTTTGCGCCGTCAAACCCGACTGGAATACCACCGCACCACCCATCGGCGATTCGCCCCATCACCAAACCCGTCCCGGCGGACACTTGCCGTCAGGCCGGTGTTTTTTTCGTGGCAAAGATGGGTCAAGCCGCCTGTCTCATGGCCCGTGCAAAGGCCGGATAAGTCTCGGCGAGCTCGTCGAAAATGCGTCCGCGCAGCAGCGAAAGCGTCGCCGCATCGGGCCGTGGCGTTTCGCGCACGACCTCCGGCTCGTCATAGTCGAAACCGGTATTCTCCCTGATGTCGGCCGGAGTGAAGGGCGGGTGGACCGAGCGCAGCGCGAAGCGGCCCGCTTCGCGGTCGAAGTCGAACAGCGCCATGTTGGTCAGCAGCGCATGCGGGCCGCCGCGGCGAGGCACTTCCGGCGTGATTGCCCGGGCGCTGACGAAATCGACCTTGGGCACGAACACGCGCGGCGAATGCTCCTCGCGAAACAGGATCACGCGCGGAATGAGGTGATAGAGATAGGCCGAGCCGAACGAGCCGGGCCAGCGCACGCTGCTCGCCGGATAATCGCCGGCGCCGACCAGGTTGATGTTGCCCTGGCCGTCGATCTGGCCGCCGCCGAGGAAGAAGGCATCGACCCGGCCCTGCGCGGCGCAGTCGAACAACTCGATGCCGCCATTGGTGAAGAAATTATGCGCCTGCGATCCCAGGATCGAGATGCGCACCGGCGGCTTGCCACAGAGTTTGTTGCGGGCGCGCAGCAGCATGGCGCCGGCCGCGGGGATCGGCGACGAGGCGCCGACCGCGACGTGGCGGATGCCGTCGAGCAGATCGGCGATGGTGGCGATCAGGATCTCGCGCCGTTCGCGCTCGGCCGACATCAGGCCACCTGCTTGCGATGCGACAGGAAACCCGAGAGATAGGCGCGAAAGCCCTCCTCGCTGCGCGCCATCGCCGCGTAGCGCGCGATCTCGGCTTCGTCGGCGGGATATTCGTCCCACAGCGCGAGCGGCCAGGCGCCGCGCGCGGCAATTGCAATGGCGTCGACGTAGAGCGAGGGCAGCACGCCGGCGGCCGAATCCTCCGTCTCAAGCAAGTTGCGGTCGACGATGCGCTCGACCGTGACCAGCGTGCGCTTCGCGGCATAGGCAAGGTCGCCGAGCTCGCGATGCCGGCCGATGCGGATATTGCCGGCGCGGTCAGCTTCGGGCGCATGAAACAGGGCGATGTCAGGCGAGATCGCCGGCACCACGACGACCTTGCGCGCCTCGCCCACAGGACTGTCGATCACCTGCCAGTCGGGCCGCACGTTGAGGAGATCGCTACCGATGATGCCGGCGATCGGCATGAACGGCACGCCCTTCTGCGCGGCGAGCAGGCCGGCGAAAATCGCGGGGCAGGTCGAATCCCGCAATGCAAACGTGCCGCTCTTGACGCCGGCCGTGAAGCGTGGGGCGCCGCCGGCCTCGCCCAGCGACACCGCGCTGGTCTCGAGCGAGGCGATCGCGCCGGCGCCGATCAAGAGGTCGGCCTGCATGCCGGAGATCGGCACACAGATCAGCCTGACATCGCGGATACCCGTTTCGAGCAGCGCGGCGGTCGCCGCCATCGCGACGCCGGAACTATCGACGGGAATGGCCAGCGACTGTCCCGACGTAATGCGCGCGACCAGCGCCTCCAGCGCGACGATCTCGGTCATGGCGTCCTCCGGTCTGTTTTGCTTATCCTGCCTCAAGCCATCGCCGCCTGCCAGCGCGTATCGCGCAGGGACGGGCGGCGGTGCAGGCGGGCATCGAGTAGCGCGCGGGCGCGAGGCACTTCGCCACTGCGCATGAGGGCGACGATGAAAGTGTCCTCGATCAGCTCGCGCTGGGCATGGCTGCCGCCGATGCGCACGACCTCGCCGAGTACGGGCGCCAGCGTCTGCACGCAGGCTCGGTAATCCTCATCCGCGAAGGCCGCGAGTGCGCGGCAGATCGCCGGCACCACGGAGCCGGCCGGCAGCTTGCCCTCGGCGAGCCGCTGCTCGATCACGGCAAGGCGCGCGGCGAGCGCGTCGCGATTTTGCGTTGCGGCCGCGAACAGCGCCATGTGGACGTCGGCAAAGGACAGGCTCGACTTCGGAAACAGTTTTTGCGCGGCGGCGTCGGCCTCGACCCAGAGCGCGTTCGGGACGTCGTGGCCGTAGGTCGACAGACGCCAGAGCAGCGAGGCGCTGTCGGTGACGACGTTCAGCGGCGGCGCCTGCGTGACGGAAGGCTGCAGCACGTCGGCATAGATCGCGAGCGCCCGCGCCGCATCGCCATGCTCGAGCGCGCCGAGCGCCTGGTGCCAGCGGATATGGCCATGCAGGATGCCGGCCCGGTCGTAAGAGGGAAGCCACTCGTCGACGAGACGGTCGGCCTCTTCGATTGAGCCGTCCTCGAACATCGCGTGCAGCACGGCATGGGCTGCGTGGGCATTCGCGCGGCGCAGATCGAAACCACGTTCCGTGACACCGCGGCCGTGCGCGACATCACCGTTTTCCGTCATGGCCCAGCCATACAGGGTGAGAAACCACCAGTCCTCGCCATAGTGATGCGCGACCCGCTCGCACAGCTCAAACCGCGCGCGGTCGTGGTCGGCCATGCCGGAGAAGGCGAACAGGCCGAAGGCGCCGAGCGGCAGCGACAGCACCACGGCATCGCGCGGCCAGCTCTCGACGTGCTTCAGCGTCGATGCGATCGCCTCGGGCAGCCGGCCCTCGATCGCGAGCGCCAGCGTCTCGACATGCGAGCGCTCGCGCTCCGTGCCGCGCCTGTCGACGAGTTCGCGCGCGAGCGCGGCCTTCTGCCGTGCGAGATCGCCTTGCTGATAGAAGGCATGCACGCGGGCGCGGGCGATGTGGGCAAGCGCGAAATCCGGATCCGCCGCGAGGGCGCGCTCCAGCGTCTCCGCCGTGCCGGTCCATCCCGCCAGCATGAGATCGACGCCTTCGCGATAGGCGGACGCCGCCTCGTCGGAGGTGGTGGAGATCGGAAGGCCGTAACGGTCTCGATGCGCCATTATCGCCTCCGAAAGTTCAAGCCGTCCGTGCGCGGCGTCCTTCGATCGGATAGGCCGGGTCGTTGTAGCCCGGTGTCGAGGGATGGCCCGGAACGACCAGGCGGTCGATCAGCGCCTCGTCATCGGCGGTGAAGCGGTAGTCGAGCGCGCTGATGTAGCCGTCCCATTGCTCCTCGGTGCGGGGACCTGCGACGATCGAGGAGACGAAAGCGGAGTTCAGCACCCAGGCGACCGCGAACTGGCCGGCGGTGATGCCCTTCTTCTCGGCGTGGCTCTTGATCTCCTGCGCGAGCTGGAGCGATTCCGGCCGCCATTCGGTCTGCATCATGCGGGTGTCGTTGCGCCCAGCGCGCGTCTCCTTGTCGGGAGCCGCATCCGGCTTGTACTTGCCGGTGAGCACGCCGCGCGCCAGCGGGCTGTAGGGTACGATGCCGAGGCCGTAATAGGCGCAGGCCGGAAAGTGCTCGACCTCGGGCATGCGGTTCATCGCGTTGTAATAGGGTTGGCTCACCGCGGGCCGGTCGATGCCGAGCCGGTCGCAGATGTTGCAGATTTCGGCGACGCGCCAGGCGCGATAGTTCGAGACGCCGAAATAACGCACCTTGCCTGACCGGATCAGGTCGCCCATCGCGCGCACGGTCTCTTCCAGCGGCGTCGCATGGTCTTCCTTGTGCAGATAGTAGATGTCGATGTGATCGGTGCCGAGCCGTTTCAGGCTTTCGTCGGCGGCCTGTAACACCCAGCGCCGCGACAGGCCGACACGATTGGGATCATCGCCCGTACCAGTGTTCATGGGATTCGCGAGCTTCGTCGCGAGCACCCAGGTGTGACGATTGCTCCCGATGGCGCGCCCGACGACCTCCTCGGAGGCACCTTTCGAGTAGGCGTCCGCGGTGTCGATGAAATTGATGCCGGCGCCGCGCGCCTTGTCGATGATCCGTTTCGAGGCGGCTTCATCGGTCGGGCCGCCGAACATCATGGTGCCCAAGCAGATCGGCGACACTTTCAGGCCGCTGCGGCCGAGCTGGCGGTATTGCATGGGCGGGTCCTCAACGCTTCGTTAGGGCGCAGCATAGCCGCCCAGTTCCGTCATTGCGAGCGCAGCGAAGCAATCCAGAGCTGCGTCCGTGGAGAGATTCTGGATTGCTTCGCTGCGCTCGCAATGACGGGATGGGGCGTCCTCATGCCCCACACGCGATGTCATCGCCCGCCTTGTGCGCTCTTGCGCACTGGGGCGGGCGATCCAGTATTCCGAGACGGCTGTGATTGATCGAGACGCTGGGGCGTACCGGATTCCCCGCCGGAGCCTGTCATCGGGCTCGCCGAAGGCGAGACCCGGTGGGGGGGAATGACAGCGTAAGTGTGGCGACCTGTAGTGGCAGCCTGACCACGCTCCTACCCCGGCCCCTTCAAGATCTTGAACACGCCATTCGCCATCACGATGCAGCGATCGTCCACCGTCACCTCAGTGCTCATGAAGATCAGGCTGCGGGTCGAGCGGACCACGCGGGGGCGGGAGATCAGGATGTCGCCGATCTGGCCGGCTTCGACGAAATGGGTGTCGAGCTGCACCGTTGCCATGTACTCCTTGCCGGAGACGTAGCGGGCGGTCATGCCGCAGGTGCGGTCGGCGAAGGTCATCATCACGCCGCCCTGGACCATGCCACGGCGATTGTGATGCTTGTCTTCGGTCGCGAGCGCGAACTCATATTGGCCGTCGACCTTGCGCTCCCACAACGGGCCGATCAAATGCAAGAAACCGGTGGTCTCCAGGATGGTCCAGCCGTCTGATTTCAGCCTAGCGGCTGCCTTGCTCGTCATCGCTCCGTCCATCCCTGCACGCGTCCGCCTCCTCGTTTCATCAGATGCGGTCCTGGTGTAGTCAAGCATCATGAGAGCTTTCGACGATGCCACCAGACGGAATATCGCAGAGGCCTGCGCGTCGTTCGCGCGGCTGCCTGATGAGGCCGAGTCGTCGGCGCTGAAGCGCGCCGCGGTGGTGCTCGCGCTGACAGAATCCAGTGACGGCGACGACACGGCTTTCCTGCTCACCAGGCGTGCATCGAGCTTGCGTGCGCATCGCGGCCAATGGGCGCTGCCGGGCGGACGCTGCGATGCCGGCGAGACGCCGGTCAAGGCGGCGCTGCGCGAGCTTCACGAAGAGCTCGCGCTCCAGCTTTCGGCCGACGCGGTGCTTGGCCTGCTCGACGATTATCCGACGCGCTCGGGCTATCTGATCACGCCGGTCGTGGTGTGGGCCGCCGACAGCGCCGCGATCCGGCCGAACCCGGACGAGGTCGCCTCCGTCCATCGCATCGCGCTCGACACGATCGAGCGTGACGACGCCTTCGATTTCACCGCGATCCCTGAAAGCACGCGCCGGGTGATCCGCTTCCATCACCAGATGAGCCTGATCCACGCGCCGACGGCGGCGCTGATCTACCAGTTCCGCGAGGTGCTGGCCGGGCGTCACACCCGCGTCACCGACCTGGAACAGCCGGTGTTTGCCTGGAAATGAGATGGTAAACGGCGTGTTAACGTGACGGTTACCGGATGCCTGCTAAGAGGGCAGCATGCATCACTCGATTCGAAAACCGCTGCCTCTGGTTCCGTTCATGTTTCTGCTGCTCGCGCCCGTCGCGCGTGGCGGCGAGGCGGATGCGCTGCCGCCGGCCGTCCGCAATGCCAATGCGCAGCTGTTGTCGCAGTTCTTCGCGCAAGGCGGGGCGTCTCCCGCGGTGCTCGAATATCGTCGCAAGCTTGGGGAGTATCAGGCGGCGCGCGCCGCTTTCGACGAGGAGGCCGGCGCCTATTGGAGCCAGATCTCGGAGAAGAAGAAAGGCCGCAATGCCAAGCGGCGCAACGGCCAGCAGATCACGCTCGACGATTACGTGCTGGAGCATCCGCCGCTCTATAACGGGCCGAAGCGGCCGGTGAACCCGGAGCCGGAGGAGGCGCCGGAGCGTCCCGCGAGGAAGCCGATTCCCGTCGTCGCCGATCTCCTGCGCGCGGCGCAGGAGCTCTATCAGTTCACGCCGCAGCGCCCATCCGGCGAGCTCGAGTTCAAGCGTGCCTATGCGCGCTACGCGCTCGCCTCGGGCCTGACGCGCGAGCAGGCGGTGCGGGTCTATTCGTTCGAGACCGGCGGCACCGGCAGCTACGATGTGCAGGCGGGCATCGAGCATGGCGGCAAGCGCGCGATCTCGACCGCGATCGGCTACAACCAGCTCTTGACCACCAATAGCGTCGAGCTGCTGGCCGAGCAGGGCCATGAATTCATCCGCGCGCTCTCCGACAAGGTGGCGCGGACCTCGGGGCCGGCGCGCCAGTCGCTGGAGCACAAGCTCGCCGTGCTGAAGAAGATGGTGGCGCATGCGAAGTCGGTGCCGGACACTTGGTCGGAGCACGAGAAGATCGGCAACACCGCGCAGGGCTGGGCCATGCATGCCATGGTGCTCGACGTCGATGTCGGGCCGATGCTGCAGACCCACAAGCTCTTGACGTCGGTGCTGTTCGCGCGCGCCAAGGGCTTCACCCGTCCTCTCACCGGCGCTGAGCTCGAGATGATGAACCTCACCGGCGACGGCACCGGCCTCGACATGGTGACGATGCCGCAGGCGATGCGCGAGCAGGTGCCGACCTCGAACTTCTTCCAGCGCGGCGGCTACGAGCGCAACCCGGTCGCGATCCGCCACAACACGGTGGCGAAGCTGCTGGCAGTGACGGATACGCGGATGGACTCGAACAGCAGCAATGCCGGTGCGAGGGAATTGGCAGGGGCGTTTTAGCTATTGGCGAGCTGCCGTAGGGTGGGCAAAGGCGCGTGAGCGCCGTGCCCACCATCTGTACATTTCATCGAAATGGTGGGCACGCTTCGCTTTGCCCACCCTACGGCAGCGTGGTTTGTGGCGAGAGCCGTCGCCCTACTGATCCGGCCCAAACTTGAACTTGCCGTCGCCTTCCAGATACGGGCCGCTGCGCATGTAGAGCTGGCCGTTGTGGCCGATGAAGAACAGCGTGCCCCTCGGCACCTTCTTGGCGCCCTTCAAGAGCTCGCCGGCGTTGCTGGTGCCCATCCTGTAGGAAAAGGTCTTGCCGTCCTTGTCATAGGCATAGCCCGTGTCGGGCTTGAGCTCCCACGGCGTTGCCGGGGCTTGCGCGCACGCAGGCGCGGCAAATGCGCCGAGCATGGCTACAACTGCAAACGTCTTCGCTGAAAATGCCATCATCCATCCTCCCCATCGTCGGGGCGCTCGCTTGAACAAATCACGAACGGCGTGTCCGGGTCAATTTGCGATAGCGCCGCAGCGCATCACGTCCGGCCCAGCAGTTTGTGATTTTCCCTTCGTCCCCGCGCGACTATGTTCCGCTTTCAGTCTAGAACGCAATTCGACAAAAATATTGGTGGGGGTGATTCGGATGAAGCATGTGATGAGAGTTTGCCCGGCTGCCGCGCTGCTGCTGACGATGCTGGCGCCGGCCGCCAGGGCCGATGACTACCAGCTCAGCCACAACCAGCGCATTTCCTGCAGCCGCGGCCTTGCCCCGGGCAAGCTGAACACCGCGACCTGCAAGTCCTACACCTATCTCTTCAACACCAAGACCTCGGAATATTTCCGCTGCCAGGTCTCGCTGGCGCTGACCCGCGACAACAAGGAGGTCATCAACGTCCAGACCGACGGCGGCTGCACCAAGAAGCCGCGCATCTTCGAGACCGACGGCAAGTACGATTTCGACGCCACCGAGACCGAGCCGCCGAACACCAACTCGTTCTTCGGTCCCGGCGGCTATTCGATCTGGGCCGCCGACGTCACCACGCAGAAGGTGCGCGGCTGCATCACCATCTCCTCCGGCCTCGGCTCCGACATCTCCAAGTGCCTGGACATGACGTTCCAGTGACGATGTGCTCTCTCCCCGCTTGCGGGGGAGGAGGGTGGCTCCACGACGGGACAATCCCCCAGAGGAAAGAACCCTCACCCGGGCTGCGCGCCGACCTCTCCCGCAAGCGGGCGAGGTGGCCCAGCCCGCGGCTACACCGGTTCAAAACAGAAGCATTCGGCTCTAGCTGCGCCACCTCGCCGCACCGTCCGGTTCCCAAAAAGTCGAGCCGGAACGGCCGTTTACCGCAGTGCTGTTTTGCCTTTTGGATGGGTTGACCCGCCCCCCTCATCCGGCCAATTTCGCCGCCGGTTTGGGGAGTACAACAACCATGAAACGGACGATTTTCGGCGCGGCCACGGCTCTTGCTCTGGCGGCGTCGGCACCTTGCGCGCATGCGCAGTCTTTCATCAACGTGCTGACCGGCGGCACCTCCGGCGTCTACTATCCGCTCGGCGTCGCGATCGGGAAGATCTACGGCGACAAGATTCCGAACGTGAAGACCCAGGTGCAGGCCACCAAGGCGTCGGTCGAGAATTTGATCCTGCTGCAGCAGGGCCGCGGCGAGCTGGCGTTCACGCTGGGCGACTCGCTCAAAGCCGCCTGGGACGGCGACGAGGAAGCCGGCTTCAAGAACAAGCTGGACAAGCTGCGCACCATCGGCGCGATCTATCCGAACTACATCCAGATCGTCGCGACCGCCGAGAGCGGCATCAAGACGCTGGCCGACCTCAAGGGCAAGAGCCTGTCGGTCGGCGCGCCCAAATCTGGCACGGAGCTGAATTCCCGCGCGATCCTGGCCGCCGCCGGCATGACCTACAAGGACCTCGGCAAGGTCGAATATCTGCCGTTCGCCGAATCCGTCGACCTCATGAAAAACCGCCAGTTAGGCGCGACGCTGCAATCGGCCGGCCTTGGCGTGGCCTCGCTGAAGGACCTCTCGACCTCGGCCTCGATCACCGTGGTGTCGGTGCCGAAGGAGACCGTGGACAAGATCGGTCCGCCCTTCATCTCCGCGACCATTCCGGCCAACACCTATACCGGCCAGGACAAGGACGTGCCGACTGCGGCGGTGGTGAACTATCTCGTCACCAGTTCCGCCGTCTCCGACGATCTCGCCTATCAGATGACAAAGTTGGTCTACGAGTCGCTGCCCGAGCTCGCCAACGCGCACGCCGCCGGCAAGGAGATCAAGCTCGAGACTGCCGCCACCGGCAGCCCGGTTCCGCTGCACCCCGGCGCGATCCGCTATTACAAGGAAAAAGGGCTGATCAAGTAGGATCGGCTCTCGCAGTAGGGCGTCAGGGCCGGGCTTGTCCCGGCCATCCACGTTCTATGGGCAGGCGAGAAAGATCGTGGATGCCCGGGACAAGCCCGGGCATGACGGCGCGGGTGGACCGTGCCAAGCTATAAGCGCTGGACGGCTGAGGACGATTTGAAAATGCTGGAAAAGGCAGAGGGCACCGCGGCGGCGCCCATCAAGGTCGAGTTCGACAATTTCGAGCACGGTTTTCCGGAAGGTTTCGGCCCGGGCTGGTGGGGCACGCTCGCCTACTGGGTCGGCATCGCGTTCGCGACCTTCCAGCTCTATGTCGCCGCCTTCAACTATCTGCCGAGCCAGGTGGTGCGCGGCGTCCATGTCGGCTTTCTCATCTTGCTCACCTTCGGCCTCATCGCCAACTTCACCGCGAAGAGCAATTTCGGCCGCGCGCTCGGCTGGCTGGTCGGCGCCGCCGGCTTCTTCTGCGGCCTCTACCAGTGGATATTCTATGCCGATCTGATCGCGCGCGACGGCGATCCGACCAAGCTCGATCTCGCGGTCGGCACGCTGCTTGCCGTGCTGATCTTCGAGGGCACGCGGCGCCTGATGGGCGCGGCGCTGCCGCTGATGTGCGGTGCCTGCCTGCTCTACTGGTTCTTCGGGCAATACCTGCCGTCGCCGCTCAATCATCGCGGTTATGATTTCGACCAGATCGTCACGCATCTGTCGTTCGGCACCGAAGGCTTTTACGGCGTGCCGATCTACGTCTCGGCGACCTACATCTTCCTGTTCATCCTGTTCGGCTCGTTCCTCGAGCGCGCCGGCATGATCCAGCTCTTCACCGACGTCTCACTCGGCCTGTTCGGCCGCACCCGCGGCGGCCCGGCCAAGGTCGCGGTGTTCGCTTCGGGCATGATGGGCACCATCTCCGGCTCGGGCGTCGCCAACGTCGTCACCGTCGGCCAGTTCACGATTCCCTTGATGATCAAGTTCGGCTATCGCCGTGCCTTCGCGGCTGGCGTCGAGGCCACCGCCTCGATGGGCGGCCAGATCATGCCGCCGGTGATGGGCGCGGTCGCCTTCATCATGGCGGAGACGCTCGGCGTCCAGTACTCGGAAATCGTCAAGGCCGCCGCGATCCCCGCGATCCTCTATTTCGCCTCGGCGTTCTGGATGGTGCATCTGGAAGCCGGCAAGTACGGCCTCGTCGGCATGAAGCGCTCGGAGATCCCGAGCGCGTGGAAGGCGCTGGTGACGCGCTGGTACCTCGTGCTGCCGCTTGCGGCCCTCGTCTACATGTTGTTCGAGGGCTTTACGCCGCTCTATGCCGGCAGCATGGGCCTCGCGCTCACCGTGACGCTGATTCTCGGCACCGCCATCACGACGGGCGCCTCCTCGATGGTGATCCGCACCATCTTCTGGGTCGGGCTCGCGCTGGTCGTCGCCGCGCTGTCGCGTGATGGCCTCCAGATCGTGCCGGTCGCGAGCGTCGTGGTCGGGCTGATCGTGATCACCGCCTTCATCCGCGGCGGGCTGAAGGCTTTGCGCGAGTGCCGCGATGCGCTGGCGGAGAGCGCGAAGTCGGCGATCACCGTCGGCATGGCCTGCGCGATCGTCGGCGTCATCATTGGCATGATGTCGCAGACCGGTGTCGGCACCATCTTCGGCAGCTGGGTGATCGGGCTCGGCGAGAAGAGCCTGTTCCTGGCGCTGATCATGACCATGCTGCTGTCGATCCTGCTCGGCACCGGCATTCCGACCATTCCGACCTACATCATCACCGCCGCGCTGGCCGCGCCGGCGCTGGCGAAACTCGGCGTGCCCCTGATCGCGAGCCACATGTTCGCGTTCTATTACGGCATCATGGCCGACCTCTCGCCGCCGGTCGCACTCGCCGCGCTCGCGGCGGCGCCGATCGCGAAGGAGAATCCGGACAAGATCGGCTGGGAGGCGATGCGCATCGCGCTCGCCGGCTACGTCATCCCCTTCATCTTCGTCTATTCGCCGGCCTTGATGCTCCAGGCCGGCGATCCCATGGCGGTCAAGCTCGGCTTCTACGGCGCGGTGGCGCTCGCGACCTTCAAGGCGCTGGTAGCGATCGGCCTGTTCGGCATGGTCGCGATCGGCTTCCTGTTCACGCGGCTGTCGCTGCTCGAACGCGTCGTCGCGCTCGGGGCCGCGCTGTGTCTGCTCGGCGATTTCGCCTTCAGCGACACTGCGGGCTTCGTGCTCTCGGCTGCGCTGGTGCTGTGGCAGTGGCGGCAGCGCCCGCCGGCGGCGGTCGAGGCGGTGTGAGCCTCTGCTTCGCAACAGCGGGCGGCGTCAAGGCGCTGGCGCTGTCCGCCTTCACGCTGGTATGGACGCATTCAATCGCGAAGGTCGACTGGCAGGAGGACTGGCACGTGACGCCTGCCGGCCTCGAGCTGGTAGAGGCCCGCGTCAAGGGCACCGGTCCCGGCATGGAGCCGCCGCCCGAGGCGCGGCTCGTCGACGGCTGGTTTCAATGGCAGCCGAACCGCGCGCCGATGCCGGAGGTCGTGCTCGGCAATTCCGGCGCAGCGGGGGAGTGGCGGCTGTGCCATGACGGTACGTGCCGGACGCTTTCGGAGATTGTCGGGCATCCCATCGGTGCTAACGTCACCACGATGAAGATTTGCAGCGATCCGTAGCCCGCCACGCCCGGGCTACAAGAACAACAACACGGGAGACACACGATGGATCGGCTCAAGGGCAAGGTTGCGATGGTGGTGGGGGCCGGCTCGATCGGACCGGGCTGGGGCAACGGCAAGGCGACCGCAGTGACTTTCGCGCGCGAGGGCGCGCGGGTGTTTTGCGTCGACCGCAACGGCGCGGCGGCCGAGGAGACCGCGAAGATCATCACCGGCGAAGGCGGCAAGGCGACGGCGTTTACGGCCGACGTCGCGCGGCCTGCCGAAATCGAGGCGATGGTCGCTTCGTGCCTGAAGGCCTACGGCCGCATCGACGTGCTCGACAACAATGTCGGCATCGCCGAGATGGGCAGCGTGGTCGAGGTCAGCGAAGAGAGCTGGGACCGCGTCTTCAGCGTCAACCTCAAGAGCGCCTATTTCGCCATGAAGCACGTCATTCCCGTGATGGTGAAGCAGGGCGGCGGCTCGATCATCAACATCTCCTCGATCGCCTCGATCCGCCACATGGGCATCTCCTACGTCACCTACGGCACCTCGAAGGCGGCGATGAACCAGATGACGCGCACCACCGCGATCGAGTTCGCCCGCCATCATGTGCGCGTGAACGCGATCCTGCCCGGCCTGATGAAGACGCCGATGGTGGAGCATTCGGCAGGCCTCGCCAACAGCTACGCCAAGGGCGATGTCGAAGCGATGTGGCGCGCCCGCGACGCGCAGGTGCCGATGGGGCATATGGGCGATGGCTGGGACGTCGCGAATGCGGCGCTGTTCCTGGCGTCGGACGAGTCGAAATATGTGACGGGGATCGAGCTCGTGGTGGATGGCGGGATCACGTGCAAGGCGGGGGCGTAAGCCGCCTCATATTCGGCTGTCGTCCCGGGGCGCGCAAAGCGCGAACCCGGGACCCATAACCACAGGGAGAAATCGTAGCGCGAACTGGCAACTCCGTGTCTTCGCCAAACCACTCCCTGTGGTTATGGGTCCCGGATCGGCGCTCCGCTTCGCTTGTCCGGGACGACAGTGGAGTGCTGGGCGAGCTACTGCGCCAGCGCCAGAATCCCGCCGGCGAATGCGTGCCACGCCGCGGTTTCGCTGATCGGCCAGTTCAAGAACTTCACCGCCAGCATCGCGAGCGTGCCGTAGATGTAGACCGGGTGCACGCGGCCCTCAGTGCGCCAGTCGCGCACCATGGCGACGACGAGCAGCAGCGAAGCGACCACGGCCGGGGCGATCGTAACAGGCACCGGCGGGGGGCCGGGCGGTCCGGGAGGGGCGAGGAAGGTCAGGAACCAGCGCGCGATCGCGGCATCGAGGATCGAGACCGCGGCGAGCAGCATCAGGCGTTTGTGAATCTCGGGCCGGCGCGTATTCATGACCGCGAGCACGAACACCACCGCGAAGAACGCGATGCCGCTCATCGGCACGATCGAGAAGACGATGCCGGCGTCGGTTTGCCCGAGCGCGGCGGCGTGCTTCATCGACGTGACCGAGGCAAGGAAGCCGAAGATCGTCATCGCAGTCGCAAGCGACACGCCGGCGATGCCGAGCGAGCGATGGTTGACCACGCGGCCCGAGGCTGCGAGCCAAGTCTGGAGCACGAAATAAAGCGTCCAGGTGAAGAACAACAATCCGTGAAAATGAATCACCGGGCTTGCGGAAAAAGTCCGGTGGGCGAGCGGCACAAAATAGGTCGGTGCGAAACCGAGGAATGCAGTGGCCGCGCAGGCCAGGGCCATGTGGAGATAAAAATATCGTGCAGGCGACGCATCACGCGCGCGTACACGACGGTCGTCGATCAAGGTCGTCATCTGGAATGTGTCTGGGGAGGCTGCGTTTGGTTCAACCTCCGCTGTCGTCCCGGGGCGCGCACAGCGCGAGCCCGGGACGACCGCGAACTTAGTTCATCCGCCCGCGCTCAATTCTGCGCGATCGAGCTCTGCCTCGATGCGGTGAAACGCGTCGTCGCCGATCACCTCGGTGCTGCGGAGGTCGAAGATCGACTTGCGCGCGGCCGCGATGGCGCGACGGCGCAGGGGATCGGCGGGCAGTTCGCCATTGGCAATGCCGCCGTGCGGATCATCGTCGGCCTCCATCAGGATAGCGCGGTATTCGAGCCGCAGGATTTCCGCTTCCTCCGACGGATCGTCCTCGATCGCGTCGAGCGCCGCGCGATAGGCGACGGCGCGGGCGCGCGCGACCTCGATGCCGACGGGATCGTCGTCCTTGAGGTTGAAGGCCAGGATCAGCGGCCGCAGCGTCAGGCCCTGGATCACCAGCGATCCCAGCACGACCGCAAAGGCGATGAAGACGATGAAATCGCGATAGGGGAAGTGTTCCGGCAGGGCAAAGGCGGTGGCAAGCGTGACGAGGCCGCGCATGCCGCACCAGGAGATGATGAGGCCGCCCTTGGGCGAGGCCACCTGCTTCGGATCTTTGGGATGATAGAGGTCGTGCGCGATCAGCACGCGCAGCGTCGTGCGGTAGAACGTCACCCAGAATAGGCGCACCAGGACGACGGTGAGCAGGATCCAGGCCGCAGCCACGCAATATTCCCAGCGTACGTCGCTATCCAGCCGCGTCCAGATCGGCCGCATCTGCATGCCGATCAGCATGAAGGCGAGCACGTTGAGCACGAACACCATCGTCTCCCACACCGCATATGACGGCACCCGCAGCCGCGCCGGCATGCGCGCCGGGGCGGTGCGCGCGAGGGAGATGGCGTAGATCACGATGGTGAGGATGCCGGAGAGGCCGAGATGCTCGGCGGCGATCCAGATCATGAAGGTGGTGGCGAACTGCACGATGATCGCGCTCGGGGCCTCGGTCACGCGCTCCATGATCGGCGAGATGATGCGGGCTGCGAGGAGACCGGCGAGAACGCTGCCGACCAGCGCCAGCGCCATGGTCGGCGCGACCTGGCTCCAGGTCAGATGCTCGGTGGCGACCGCGCCGACCGCGATGCGATAGATCAGCAGCGCGCTGGCATCGTTGAGCAGGCTTTCGCCCTCCAGCACCTTCACCATGCGGTGGGGCAGCTTGACCTGGCTCAGGATCGCGACCGCGGCGGCGGCATCCGGCGGCGCCACGATGGCGCCGAGCGCGACCGCGGCGGCCCAGGGCATGTCAGGCATCAGCCGGTGCGCGACATAGGCGACGCCGACCGTGGTCAGGCCGACCGCGGCGACCACCAGGGTCGAGACCGGAACCCAGTTGTTGCGCAAGTCGCGCAGCGAGGTGTCGAAGGCGGCATCGAGCAGGACCGGTGCGACAAAAAGCGCCAAGGCGAGGTCCGGCTCCAGCGCCCAGGACGTGCTGTTCGGCACGAAGGCGATCAGCGCGCCGCCGATGGCGAGAAAGGTCGGGTAGGGGACCTTGATCCGCCGCGCCAGCGCCGATAATGCAACGGCGCCGAGCAGCAGTGCGATGATCCATTCGAATGTCGACACGTCGATCCCCGAGACCAATTTGAGCGGCGCCACAAGCTAGCACCAATCCGGCCGTATGATGGATAGTACGGCCTCAAGGCAAGGCTGAAGACGACCTTCCGACTGCAACGAGCATGCGTTTTCAAAAACTCATTCAACTGTCAGGTGTCGTTCTGCTCTCCGCGCTCTCGCTCGCCGCGGCCCATGCCGCAACCGGCGGCGAGCCGGCCGCAGTGCCGCAGGTCGATGTCGCGCCATGCCTCGCGGCGGCCGCGGCCGACGACATGGACAAGGCGGCAACGGCCTGCGCGGCCGTCATCGACAATGAGAAGTCGGCGAAGGCGGACCTGGTCAAGGCGCTGGTCGCGCGCGGCGCGCTCTATGCGCGGCATGACCAGATCGACCGCGCGATCGCCGACGACAGCCGCGCATTGCAGCTCGACCCCACGCTCGCCGATATCTTCAACGCGCGCGGCGAGCTCTGGCTGAAGAAAGGCGACAAGCCCAAGGCGGTGCAGGATTTCGGCGCCGCGCTGAAGATCGATCCGAACCACGAGAAGGCCAAGGCCAATCACAAGGCGATGGCGCGCGAGCTCGAGCGGATCGGTGCGCAGATGGCGGTCGCCGGCAAGCCCAGCTTCAACTGCGCCCGCGCATCCCGCGCCGTCGAGAAGGCGATCTGTGCCAGCCGCGAACTCGCCGATCTCGACCGCGAAATTTTCGCATCGAATGCCCGGGCGGTCCGGGAGGCGCGCAGTCCGGCGGAGTCGAAGAATCTTCAGCGTGAGCAGGATGAATTCATCGCCCGCCGCAATGCCGGTTACGGCCGGCCTGGATATGATCTGAAGAAGGCGATGCAGGAGCGGCTGCAACGGATCAACGGGGTGGACGGATACTGAGCCGCCAAGGTTTCCACAGCGTCATGGCCGGGCTTGACCCGGCCATCCACGCCTTGCCCACGGCACAAAGAACGTGGATGCCCGGGACAAGCCTGGGCATGACGCAGAGGGCGGGCCCGGATTGAACCCATTCTTTTCCCGCCGCGACAATGGTGAAAACCTGATGTCACGGAGCCTTCCTGATGTGCGGCACGCCTTCTTCCGCGCAAACGTTCCCGTTTGCCAAGATCTCGCTTCGCGCCTTCCTCCTCGGCGCGGCGATGAGCCTTGTTCTCGCAGCCCCGGCCTCGGCCGGCACAGATTGCGTCGCGGGTAGCAAGGCGGCTCCTGCCGAACTGATCACGGCCTGCAGCGCCATCATCGACCAAGCTTCGAATTCGACGAACGACCGTGCCGCAGCACTTCTGGTGCGCGCCGATGCCAATGCGCGGACCTCGGGGGGCCTCACCCAGGCGCTGCGGGACATCGACCGCGCCATCGCGCTCGACGGCAAGAACGCAAAGGCCTGGCGCCTGCGTGGCGATCTGCTGCGTGAGGCGGGCGGCGACCTCAACCGCGCCGCTTCCGATCTCAGCAAGGCGATCGAGCTCGATCCACAGGATGCGGAGGCCTACGAGCTGCGCGGCGTCGTCTACACCAGCCAGCGCCGGCTCGACCGTGCGCTTGCCGATTACGACCAGGCGATCAAGCTGAAGCCGGACTATGCGCAAGCCTGGTCCGACCGCGGCGTGACTTATTATCTCGGCGGCGACAACGAGAAGGCGATCCGCGATCTCAGCGAGGCGCTGCGGCTCGATCCGAACCGGCCGCGCAGCTACACCAATCGCGGCGCGGCCTACAAGAAGCTCGGCCAGCTCGACAAATCGGTCGCCGATGATGGCGAGGCGATCAGGCTCGATCCGAAAGTGCCGGAATATTACGACAATCGGGGCCTCTCGCTGGCCGCGATGGGCGAGTACGACAAGGCGATCGCTGATTACGACCAGGCGCTGCGGCTGGCGCCGCGGCCGAATTTCTTCACCAACCGCGGCGATGCCTATCAGCACAAGGGCGAGTTTGGCGCCGCGCTCAGTGACTACGAGGCTGCGCTGAAGCTCGATCCGAATTTCGCGCTGACCTACAACAACCGCGCCGTGCTCTACAAGAAGATGGGCGAGCGCAAGAAGGCGCTGGCCGATTACGAGACCGCGCTGAAGCTCGATCCCGGCAACGAGAACGCCGCAAATGGCCGCCGCACCACGATGGCGGAGATCGCGAAGTTCGGTGCCGAGGCGCCGCTTCCGCTCGCGGCGAATTCCGGCAACGGCCCGTCGTTCGATTGCGCGAGCGCCAAGCGCGAGGTCGAGAAGGTGATCTGCGCCGATCCGCAGCTCGGCATGCTCGACCGCCGGATCGCGGAGACCTATGAGCGCGTGCTGAAGTCCCTGAACCGGCGCTCGGCGGATGATCTGCGCAAGTCCCAGCGCGATTTCCTCGTCTCGCGCGACGCGAGCTTCCGCCGCCCCGGCTACGATCTGAAGAAGGTCATGCAGGATCGGTTGCAGCGGTTGAACGCGATGGAGAGCTGAGAGGCCTCTACGCGCACACTGCGTTCCCTCCCCCCTTGCGGGGGAGGGTTAGGGAGAGGGGTAGCCACAAACTCTAGACCGAGTTCGTGGCCACCCCTCTCTCCCGCTCTCCCCCGCAAGGGGGGAGAGGGCTCACCTTTGCTGTGGCTCCAGCTTGCCTCGATGGCCTTTCTTCCCTCCTACCAAAAGGCCCATCCTTTTCAGCTTGAACCGCGGCCCGTTCCCGGGAAAATACCCCTCAAACAAGGCCGGCACTTGATCCGGGTCATGGCGGGACGTCCGTCGTGCCGCAAGGTCAGGGCCAGGCGAATATAGGGAACGGGAGCGCGGAATGAACGCCCAGGGTGGAAGCAAGTATCACGAGGTCCATGCGCGCTCGCTGGCCGATCCGGAAGGATTTTGGGCCGAGGCGGCCAAGGAGATCGACTGGATCGAGCCGCCGAAAAAGATCTTCGATGTCTCGCAAGGCGTCTACGGCCGCTGGTTCACCGGCGGCGTCGTCAATACCTGCTACAATGCGCTCGACCGCCATGTCGAACGCGGCCGTGCCGACCAGGTCGCGCTGATCCACGATTCGCCGCTGACGAACAGCATCACCAAGTTCACTTACGCCGAGTTGCTTGGCGAGGTGCAGGCGCTCGCCGCCGTGATGCAGGATTTCGGCGTCGCCAAGGGCGACCGCGTCATCCTCTATATGCCGATGGTGCCCGAGGCCGTGGTCGCGATGCTCGCCTGCGCGCGCATCGGCGCGGTGCACTCGGTGGTGTTCGGCGGCTTTGCGGCAAAGGAGCTCGCCACCCGCATCGACGATGCGCAGCCAAAGCTCATCCTCTCCGCGAGTTGCGGCATCGAGCCCGGGCGTATTGTGCAGTACAAGCCGCTGCTCGACGAGGCGATCAAGCTCGCGTCCGCGAAGCCGAAGGCCTGCATCGTGCTGCAACGTCCGCAGCTAACTTGCGACCTCACGCCGGGCCGCGACTACGATTGGGCGAGCCTGCGCCGCAAGGCGCTGAACGAGGGCAAGAAAGCACCTTGCGTGCCCGTCGCCGCCACCGATCCGCTCTACATCCTCTACACCTCGGGCACCACGGGCATCCCCAAGGGCGTCGTGCGCGACAATGGCGGTCATCTCGTCGCGGTGAAATGGTCGATGTTCAATCTCTACGGCGTCAAGCCGGGCGAGGTCTGGTGGTGCGGCTCCGACATCGGCTGGGTGGTCGGCCACAGCTATATCATCTACGGCCCACTGCTGCATGGCGCGACCTCGATCATGTATGAGGGCAAGCCGGTCGGCACGCCCGATGCCGGCGCGTTCTGGCGCGTGATCTCCGAGCACAAGGCGGTCGCTCTCTTCACCGCGCCGACCGCGTTCCGCGCGATCCGGAAAGAGGATCCGGAAGGCAAGTTCATCCGGCAATATGACCTCTCTAAATTCCGCACGCTATTCCTCGCCGGCGAGCGCGCCGATCCGCCGACGGTGGAGTGGGCGGAGCAGCAGCTGAAGGTCCCCGTGATCGATCATTGGTGGCAGACCGAAACCGGCTGGTGCATTGCCGGCAATCCGGTCGGCCTCGGCATGCTGCCGGTGAAGCACGGCTCGCCGACGGTGCCGATGCCGGGCTATCAGGTCGACGTCGTGGATGAAGCGGCAAAGCCGGTTGGTGCCAACACCATGGGCTCGATCGTCATCAAGCTGCCGATGCCGCCGGGCTGCCTGCCGACGCTGTGGAATCAGGACGACCGCTTTAGGGAAGCTTACCTCAGCGAATTCCCCGGCTACTACAAGACATCGGACGCCGGCTACAAGGACGAGGACGGCTATGTCTTCGTCATGGGCCGTACCGACGACATCATCAACGTCGCCGGCCACAGGCTCTCCACCGGCGGCATGGAGGAGATCCTGGCCTCGCATCCCGATGTCGCCGAATGCGCCGTGCTCGGCGTCAAGGATGCGATCAAGGGCGAGGTGCCCTGCGGCTTCCTGGTGCTGAAGGCCGGCGTGAAGCGCGCTCCGAGCGAGATCGAGAAGGAGATCATCGCGCTGGTGCGCGAGCGGCTCGGCCCCGTCGCCGCCTTCAAGCTCGCCATCACCGTCGGCCGCCTGCCCAAGACGCGCTCCGGCAAGATCCTGCGCGGCACCATCAAGAAGATCGCCGACGGCGAAGCCTGGACCATGCCGGCGACGATCGAGGACCCCAAGGTGCTCGACGAGATCGGCGAGGCGCTGAAGGGGCGGGTGTGAGGTTCTGGCCTGTCATTCCGGGTTCGGTCCTGCGGACCGCCCCGGAATGACTGCGGCGGCCGACTTACAATCTCCTCATTCCGCGCTAAACAGGGCCGGCCAACAGGGGACCTCGTATGCCACTCGCCACCGCGCCGCGCCTGCTTGCAGCCGTAGCTCTCGCCATCGCCCTCTCCGCCTGCTCGGCGCGCTACCAGACGCCGGTGGCGATGGGCGGCGACGATGACGACGCGGTGTGCCAGAGCCGCGGCTACGCCCAGGGCTCGCCCGAATATGTGGCCTGCCGCAAGGACCGCGACGTTCAGCGCAATGCCGCGACCGCTCGCGCCGACCGCCGTCAGCGCGATCTCGGCGAATACATGCTGAACCATCCCGAGCGGCCCTGAATTATCCTGCGCAATTCATCCCGTTTCTCGTGACACATCTGCAACGCCGCGGCCAAATCGTGTCGCGCCTGTTCTGATTTGACCGGCGTCAAATCCTTCATCGCCCCCTTTCTGCTCTGACGCAGATGTCCCGCAACGAAGCGCGGACATGGCTGAAGGGGAATGCAATGAACGGAACGACAAGAAACGTGGCGCGGCTGGCTGTGCTTGGCGCGATGCTCGCGGGGACTTTTTCCTCGGTGCAGGCAGCCGATTTGCCGGTTTACACGAAGGCGCCGCCGCAGGTGGAGGCGTTCAATCCGTGGATGGTGCGTCTGCGCGTGCTCGGCGTGTTGCCGGACGCGGGCGGTTCGACTGTCAATGTCGCGGTCGTGCCGTCTCTGTCGGCACCGAATTCCGGGCTCTCGATCAGCGACCAGGTCGTGCCCGAGCTCGACATCAGCTATTTCTTCACGAAGAACATCGCGGCCGAGCTGATCCTGGGCGTGACCAGGCATTCGATCAGCGGCACCGGCTCGCTGGCGAACCTGCCGATCGGCAAGACCACGCTGCTGCCGCCGACGCTGACATTGCAATATCACTTCGACAATTTCGGCGCGTTCAAGCCGTATATTGGCGCGGGCGTGAACTACACCGTGTTCTTCAACAATTCGGCTGCGAATGCACCGGCCGCCATCGCCGGTCCGCCCGCGATCGTCGCCACCACCACGAGCCTCCATGTCAGCAACGCCTGGGGCGGCGCCGTGCAGTTCGGCTTCGACTACATGCTCGACCGGCACTGGGGTCTCAACGTCGACGTCAAGAAGCTCTGGCTGCGGCCGGACTACAGCGCGACCGTCTCGGGTCTGCCCGTCACCGGCACCGCCCATATCGATCCGTGGCTCGTCGGCGGCGGCGTGACGTACAAGTTCTGATACGTCGTTTGAGGGCAGACTGTGACTGCGGCTGACCCTGCACTCCCTCCCCCCTTGCGGGGAGGGCGGGGAGAGGGGTGGCCCAGGAAACGGTGTGAGTGAGTCTGCTTCGAACTGATGGAGAGAGTCCCCGTGGGGTACCCCTCTCCCTAACCCTCCCCCACAAGGGGGGAGGGGACGCGTCGTTCGCGTGGCAAAATGCGTGGCCAAAATCGCTGTCTACGCACAAAACAAAAACGCGGCGGGTTGGCCCGCCGCGTTTGCATCTGGTGACGAACGAGAGAGGGAACTACTCCTCCTCGTCCTCGTGCTTCTTGCCGCCAAGCGTCTTGAGCTTGGCGAACACGGCGTCGACGTTGAGGTCGTCGCTCGACCGCTCGGTCGGCTCGAACTCGTCCTTCTTGGTGGTCTCGGAGGCCGGCAGCAGGGTGGCACCGCCATAGGCTGCGTCGATCGGCTTTTCCTTGGCCGCGCGCGCCACCTCGAAATCGAGCTCGATCTGCGAGCAGAGGCCGAGCGTGACGGGGTCGATCGGGGTCAGCTGCGAGGTGTTCCAGTGCGTGCGGTCGCGCACGCTGGCGATGGTGCTCTTGGTGGTGCCGACCAGACGCATGATCTGGGCGTCCTTGAGCTCCGGATGGCTGCGCAGCAGCCAGAGGATGGCGCTCGGGCGCTCGTGGCGGCGCGACACCGGGGTGTAGCGCGGGCCCTTGCGCTTGGGCTGGGGCGGCAGCACCACCTTGCTCTCCTGGAGGCGGAGCCGGTAGTCCGGGTTCTTCTCACCCTTCTCGATCTCCTCGCGGGTCAGCTGGCCGTTGGAGAGGGGGTCCATGCCCTTGATGCCCTGGGCGGCGTCGCCGTCGGCGATCGCTCGCACCTCGAGGGGGTGCATCTTGGTGAAATCGGCGACCTGGTCGAAGGTCAGCGCGGTGTTGTCCAGCAGCCAGACGGCGGTCGCCTTGGGCATCAGAGGTGCGTTGCTCATGGCAAATCTCCTTTGTGCTTCGCCCACCCCTCTGGAGGCGAAACCGGTGGTCATCAGCGATGACAGGGAATTCGCGCTATATAAGCCGGGAGGGGCTAGCCACGCAATGGTTCTGCTATAGATAGTGCCTTGACAGCGCCCGAAAGGGGGCCCAATTCCCTTTGCAGACCCGGTAAAGTCCAAGCAAACCGTTTTTAGCCCTTTCCAGCCATCGACCGCCCCCGCCAGAAGGCGAAACGGGTGATTCGGTCCCGAGATCGCTCAATGTCAGCCAAACCAGACCTCAAGATCGTGCTTTGTTCTCCCCGCGGCTTCTGCGCCGGGGTGGTCCGGGCGATCGACACCGTGGAACGGGCGCTCGATAAATACGGCGCCCCCGTCTATGTTCGCCATGAGATTGTGCACAACAAGTACGTCGTCGATGGGTTGAAGAAGAAGGGCGCGATCTTCGTCGAGGAGCTCGCCGAAATCCCCGAAAGCACCACCGCCCCGGTCGTGTTCTCGGCCCATGGCGTCCCCAAGTCGGTTCCGGCCGACGCGCAGTCCCGCAATCTGTTCTCGCTGGATGCGACCTGCCCGCTGGTGACCAAGGTGCACCGCGAGGCCGCGATCCACTTCAAGCGCGGCCGCGAGATCTTCCTGATCGGCCACTCCCACCACCCCGAGGTGGTTGGCACGCTCGGCCAACTTCCCGCCGGCGCTGTGACCCTGATCGAGACCGCCGAGGATGCCAAGACCATCAGTCCGAAGGATCCCGATAACCTCGCCTTCGTGACCCAGACCACGCTGTCGATCGACGATACCGCGGAGATCGTGGCGCTGCTCAAGGAGCGCTTCCCGAACATCAACGGGCCGCACAAGGAAGACATCTGCTACGCCACCACCAACCGCCAGCTGGCGGTGAAGAAGGTGGCGCCGGTTGTCGACGCGCTGATCGTTGTCGGTGCCCCCAATTCGTCGAACTCGCAGCGGCTGCGCGAGGTTGCCGAGCGTGAGGGCTGCAAGGTCGCCGTGCTGGCGCAGCGCGCCACCGACATCGACTGGGACAAGTTCGGCAACATCGCGAGCCTTGGCATCACCGCGGGCGCGTCCGCGCCGGAAGTGATCGTCGAGGAGATCATGGACGCGTTCGCCGAGCGCTACACGCTGCATGTGGAGACGGTCTCGGCCGCGGAAGAGAACGAGTTCTTCCCGCTGCCGCGTCAGGTGCGCCCCGAAGCCGCCGCCGAGTAGACCTTTATGGCGGTCTACACCGACGTTGCCGCCGACGAGCTTGCGGATTTCCTGAGTCAATACGATCTCGGCGAATTGCTCTCCTACAAGGGCATCGCCGAGGGCGTCGAGAATTCCAACTTCCTGCTGCACACCAGCAAAGGCTCGTTCATCCTCACGCTCTATGAGAAGCGCGTGGCGAAGAACGATCTGCCGTTCTTCCTCGCGCTGATGACGCATCTGGCCGAGCACGGCGTGACCTGTCCGCTGCCGGTGAAGGCGAAAGACGGAGAGGCGTTGCGCGAGCTGTCGGGGCGCCCCGCCGCGATCATCACCTTTCTCGAAGGCGTCTGGCCGCGCAAGCCGAACGCGATGCATTGCGCCGGTGTCGGCGAGGGGCTCGCCAGGATGCATCTGGCCGGCGCCAATTTCGCGATCAAGCGCGCCAATGCGCTCTCGGTTGCGGGCTGGCGGCCGCTGTTCGATGCAGCGGCAAGCCGCGCCGACGAGGTGCAGCCGGGCCTGCGAGCATACCTTGCGACCGAACTCGACTATCTCTCGAGTGGCGTCTGGCCGACCGATCTGCCCGAGGGCGTGATCCACGCCGACCTCTTCAACGACAACGCCTTCTTCCTCGGCGACAAGCTCTCGGGGATCATCGACTTCACCTTCGCTTGCAACGACATGCTGGCCTATGACGTCGCGATCTGCCTCAACGCCTGGTGCTTCGAGCCGGATCATTCCTTCAACGTCACGAAGGCGCGCGCTTTCCTCAATGCCTATGGCCGGGTGCGAAAGCTCTCCGAAGCCGAGGAGGCCGCGCTGCCGCTGCTGGCGCGCGGCGCCGCGATCCGCTTCCTGCTGACGCGGCTGGTGGACTGGCTCAACGTGCCGCCCGGTGCGCTGGTGAAGCCGAAGGATCCGCTGGAATATTTTCGCAAGCTGCGCTTCCACCAGAGCGTTTCCAGCGCGCGCGATTACGGGCTGATGCCGTCAGGACTGGTCGCGTGAGCGAAAAGCCCGTTGTCACGATCTATACCGACGGCGCCTGCTCGGGAAATCCGGGGCCCGGCGGCTGGGGCGCGATCCTGAAGTTCGGCGACAAGGAGAAAGAGCTGAACGGCGGCCAGCCGCACACCACCAACAACCAGATGGAATTGATGGCGGCGATCTCCGCGCTGGAAGCGCTCAAGAAGCCGTGCACCGTCGATCTCTACACCGACAGCCAGTATGTCCGGCAGGGCATCACGGGGTGGATCTTTGGCTGGAAGCGCAACGGCTGGCGCACCGCCGACAAGAAGCCGGTCAAGAATGTGGAGCTTTGGCAGCGCCTCGATGCGGCACTCAAGCAGCACGAAGTCCGCTGGCACTGGGTCAAGGGCCATGCCGGCCATCCGGAGAACGAGCGGGCGGATCAGCTCGCGCGGGACGGGATCGTGAAGGCGCGGTTGCAGCAGCGGGTGGGGGAGTAACGAGGGCGTTCGCGCTCTCCGCCCGTCATGGCCGGGCTCGACCCGGCCATCCACGCCTTCGTCGCCTCATTCTCAACTGTCATCGCCCGCGAAGGCGGGCGATCCAGTATTCCAGAGGCGGTTGTGATTGAGCCGAGAAGCCTCGGCGTACTGAATGCCCCGCCTTCGCGGGGCATGACAGTGTCATTTGTGGCTAAGAACGGCGCCTAGAGCTTACAGCTGCCCCAGCAGCGTATCGCCGCCCGAGACCTCGACCTTGCCGGGCATCGCTTCCAGGTTCAGCTTCTTGACTACGCCGTCCTCGACCAGCATCGAATAGCGCTTGGAGCGGATGCCGAGGCCGTTCGCGGAAGCATCGAGCTCCATGCCGATCGCCTTGGCGAACTCGGCATTGCCGTCGGCGAGGAAGACGGCCTCGTCGCGCTGGTCGGTGTCGCGCTTCCAGGCGTTCATGACGAAGGCATCGTTGACCGAGACGATGGCGATGGTGTCGACGCCCTTGTCCTTCATGGCGTAGGCGTTGAGGAAGATGCTCGGCAGATGCATCTTGTGGCAGGTGCCGGTATAGGCGCCGGGCACGGCGAACAGCGCCACCTTCTTGCCCTTGAAGATGTCGTCGGTGGTCTTCACCTGCGGGCCTTCCGCCGTCATCACGCGGAATTTCGCCTCGGGCAGCTTGTCGCCAGTCTGGATCGCCATCGTCAGTCTCCCTGAAAATCGGTCCCGCTTTTTAGACCGTGGCGCGGGCCTGCACAATATTGCCGGCAAGGGAAGTGATACGCAAAGCAGCGGGGGCGGTCGCCCTTCACCGCGATGTCATCAGCCGGCAAAACCGCCGCTGTCGAGGAAGGCCTGCTCCTCCGCGGTGGTGTCGCGGCCGAGGAGAGGGTTGCGGTGGGGAAAGCGGCCGAACCGCTGGATGATGTCGGCGTGCAGGCGGGCGTATTTCAGGTTTTCGGCATTGTCGGTGTTTTCGAACAGCGCGACGCAATGCAGCTGATCGGGCAGGTGCTCGGAATGCATGAAGGGCAGATAGAGGAATTCGAGCAGGATCGGATCGACCCTGCCATCGACGCCCCGGTCGATGGCGCGGCGGGCGACCTCGCGCGCCGGCGCATCGCTGGCAAAGGCTTCGCGCGTGCCGCGAAACATGTTGCGGGGAAACTGGTCGAGCACGACGACCAGCGCGAGCGCGCCGTCATCGCTGTCCTCCCATGATGCCAGCTCGCCGGCGACGGCCTTCTGCCACAGGGCGAGAAACCGGCGCCGGACCTCCGCGTCGAACGCATCGCTGCGCTCGTACCAGCGCTCTCGGCCGGCTTCGCGCCAGAAGGCGAGAATGCCGGCCGGCATGTTGTCGCTCGCGTCAGTCATGAATCAGCGATGCGGCTCAGGCCGCCTCGGCCTTCTTCTCGTCGCGCAGCTGCCGGCGCAGGATCTTGCCGACATTGGTCTTCGGCAGGTCGGTGCGGAATTCGATGTGCTTGGGCACCTTGTAGCCGGTGAGCTGCTCCTGGCAGAACCTGATGACGCCCTCCGCCGTGAGGTTCGGGTCCTTCTTGACCACGAACGCCTTCACCGCCTCGCCCGACTTGGAATCGGGAATGCCGATCACGGCGCATTCCAGCACGCCGGGATGGCTCGCGATGACTTCCTCGATCTCGTTCGGATAGACGTTGAAGCCGGAGACCAGGATCATGTCCTTCTTGCGATCGACGATCTTGGTGTAGCCCCGTTCGTCCATCACGCCAATGTCGCCGGTGCGGAAATAGCCGTCGGCTGTCATCACCTTGGCGGTCTCTTCCGGCCTGTTCCAGTAGCCCGACATCACCTGCGGGCCCTTGGCGCAAATCTCGCCGGCCTGGCCGAGCGGGACTTCGTTGCCGTCGTCGTCGCGGATCGAGATCCAGGTCGAGGGCACGGGGATGCCGATCGATCCCGAGAACTCGGTCGTGGTCGCGGGATTACAGGTCAGCGTCGGCGAGGTCTCCGACAGGCCGTAGCCTTCGGCGATGAAGCAGCCGGTCACCGCCTTCCACTGCTCGGCAACCGGGCGCTGCACCGCCATGCCGCCGCCGTTCGAGATCTTCAGCTTGGAGAAGTCGAGCTTCTTGAAGTCGGGGTGGTGCATCAGCCCGTTGTAGAGCGTGTTCACCGCCGGGAAGCTGTTGACCTGGTATTTTGCGAGCTCCTTGACGAAGCCGGCGATGTCGCGCGGGTTCGGGATCAACAGGTTACAGCCGCCGGCGCGTACCGCGAGCAGGTAGCACGCCGTCAGCGCGAAGATGTGATAGAGCGGCAGCGCGCAGACGATCAGGAGCTGGTCGATCTGCGGCGGCTGCGCCAGCGCCGGCTGCAGCCAGGCGTCGTTCTGCAAGACGTTGGCGACGATGTTGCGGTGGAGCAGCGTGGCGCCCTTGGAGACGCCGGTGGTGCCGCCGGTATATTGCAGGAAGGCGACGTCGCCGGGCGAGAGCTTCGGCTTGTTGAAGGTCTGGCCGCGGCCGGCCGCGAGCGCGTCGTTGAAGGACGCCGCGCCCGGCAGCGAGAAGGCCGGCACCATCTTCTTGACGCGGCGGACGACGAGATTGACGATCATGCCCTTGAAGCCGAGCAGATCGCCCATGCTGCCGACGATGACGTGCTTCACCGGCGTCCTCGCGATCACCTGCTCGACGGTGTGGGCAAAATTCTCCAGCACGATGATGGCTTCGGCGCCGGAATCCTTGAGCTGATGCTCGAGCTCGCGCGGGGTGTAGAGTGGGTTGACGTTGACCACCGCGTATCCGGCGCGCAGCACGGCTGCGGTCGCGACCGGATATTGCAGCACGTTCGGCATCATGATCGCGACGCGGGCGCCGCGTTGCAGGCCGCGGCCCTGCAGGTAAGCGGCGAGCGCCAGCGACATCTGGTCGAGATCGCGATAGCTGATCGACTTGTCCATGCAGATGAACGCCTTGCGGTCGGCGAACTTGGTGAAGCTCTCCTCCAGGAGGTCGACCAGCGATGCGTATTGCGTCGGCTCGATATCGGCAGGCACGCCGGGCGGATATTGCTTGAGCCAGATGCGCTCCATGGAAACTCCCCTCTCTTGCACCAGAGCCCGTTGTGTCTCGGGCTTGCCTCGTTGCCGGCAGTATCGAGCCTGCCGGAACGGGTGGCAAGCGTCGTGGCTTAGGGCAAAGGCCGGGGAGTGGCTACTGGAATCGTCGCAAATCGCTTTGCCGCAACTGCGAAGCGCAGGCTGTGATTTAATTCCGAGGCGACGTTAACTGTTGTTCGCGGGCTTGGCAGCAGCCGGCTTGGTCGCGGCCTTGGGCTTGGCGGGTTTTGCCGCCGCATCGCCGCTCGCGGGCTTCTCGGCAGGTTTCGCCGCGGCATCCGGCTTGGCCGCGGCATGTTTGGCGGCGGCCGGCTTGGCTGCGATCTTGCCGTCGCCCTTCGTAGTGTTCTTCGCATCGGGCTTGGCAGCATCCGGCTTCGCCGCCGCCGTCTTCGGCTTGTCCGCGGGCTTGTCGGCCGCGTCGGGCTTCTTGGCGACGCGCGACTTCTTGCCATGCGGCTTGGGCGTCGCCTGCTGGTCGGCATCGGCTGCCACCGCCGCGATCAGGGCTGTGCCGGTGCGGGTCGGGCCGGTATAGACCAGCACGGGCTCGGCCGCCGCTGGAGCGGTGGCCATCAGCTCGGAGGCCTTCATCAGCGGCGGCTGGAGGCCGGCCGTGAAGAAGGTGAACTGGGCTTCGCCGCCGGTGGCCGAGGCCGATCCGGCCGAGCCGCCATTGGTTGCGATCAGCGCATCGTCGTCGTCGCTCGCCGGGCGCTTGCGATGGCCGCCGCACATCTCCTCGCGCAAGTTCGGCGGCGAGGCATCGACCGGCACCAGCTTGTCGACGGCGCCGAGCGAGGGGCGAAGCCAGGTGAGATTGTCCTGGCCGAAGCCGCGCTCGAGCAGCTGCGCCGCCTTCACCGCGCGCGCGGTGCCGGAGTTGGCGCCGAGCACCACCGCAATCAGTCGGCGGCCGTTGCGCGTGGCGGATGCGACGAGATTGTAGCCGGAGGCGCAGATGAAGCCGGTCTTGAAACCGTCAGCGCCGGGGTAGCGGCCGATCAGCTTGTTGAAATTGCCGGTGACGCGCTTGCCGAAGCGGATCGCCGGGATGTGCACGAAGTACTCGTATTCCGGCAGGTCGCGCAGGAACGAGCGCGCGAGAATGCCGAGGTCGCGCGCGGAGGTGATCTGGCCGTCGGCGGGCAGACCGTTCGGATTGACGTAGCTCGTCTGCGTCATGCCGAGCCGCTGCGCGGTGTCATTCATCATCGCCGAGAAGCCGTCGATCGAGCCGCCGACGCCTTCGGCGAGCACCACGGCCATGTCGTTCGCCGACTTGACCATCATCATCTTGAGCGCGTTGTCGACGGTGAGCTGCGTTCCCGGACGGAACCCCATCTTCGACGGCGACTGCGAGGCGGCCGTCGGCGACACCGTGAGCAGCGTGTCGAGCGTGAGCCTGCCGTCCTTCACCGCCTTCAGCGTCACATAGGCCGTCATGATCTTGGTGACGGAGGCCGGATACCAGGGAATGGTCGCGTTCTCCGCCTGCAGCACCTTGCCGCTGTCGGCTTCGATCAGCAGCAGCGCTTCGGCACTCGCCGCGCGCGGCGCGAGCAATGCGGCGCATGCGAGCGTCGCAGCGAACAGCTTGAACAGGGACTTGCGAAGCAGCGGGCGAATGGCGTGCACTATCCGATTCCGGTCCTTGGAGACCCGCCGGTTCCGGAGGGCTCTCGTGATCTGATGTTCGGTTCTGAAATCCGGCGCCGCCGCTTGCGGCGTCGCAAACCTATACCGGCTGGTGCGGCGAGAATAGGGGGATCGGTGCGGTATTCCGCAATGAAATAGGCCGAATTTCGACGGTCCTATGGGGACTTGACCGCGGTCGCGGCAGTCTCGGCCGCCGTCACGCTGGCCCTTGCGTTTTCGTGAACCATGAACTGGGCCCTCGCGAGCTCGGCGAAATGGCCGCCTTTGGCCACGAGTTCATCGAAAGTTCCGCTTTCGATCACGCGGCCATTCTCGAACACCAGGATCCGCGTGGCATTGCGGATGGTCGACAGACGATGGGCGATCACGAAGGTGGTGCGGCCCTTCATCACTTCGTCGAGAGCGGCGTTCACCTTGGCCTCGGTGACCGCGTCGAGCGCGGAGGTCGCCTCGTCCAGGATCAGGATCGGCGGGTCCTTCAGCAGCGCGCGGGCAATCGACAGGCGCTGCCGCTCGCCGCCGGAGAGCATGCGGCCGCGCTCGCCGGCATTGGTCTCGAAGCCGCCGCTGCGCTCGATGAACTCGATGGCCTGTGCGCGCTCGGCGGCCTTGCGCATCTCGGCTTCGGTCGCATCCGGCTTGCCGACGCGAAGATTCTCCGCGATCGAGCGGTTGAACAGCAGCGCCTCCTGGAACACGACGCCGATGTTCCGCCGCAGCGAGGTCAGCGTCACGCCGCGCACGTCCATGCCGTCGATCCTGATGAAGCCGGATTGCGGGTCGAAGGCGCGATGCAGCAGCGCGATCGCGGTGGACTTGCCGGCGCCGGTCGGGCCGACCAGCGCGATGGTCTGGCCGGGCAGCGCGGTGAAGGAGAGGTCCTCGATCGCCGGCCGCTTGCCGTCATAGGAGAAGGTGACGTCGTTGAACTCGACGAGCCCGGAGAGCCGCCCCGCGTCGATCGCGTCGGGCCGGTCGTGCACCGCGGGCACGGCGTCGAGCACGTTGAAGAACTCGCGCAGGCGCGGCGCTTCCATGAAGACGTTGTTGATGAAGCTCACGACCTGTTCGAGCTTCTGGATCAGCAGCGTCGCAAAGCTCACGAACATCACGATCTCGCCGACCGAGGTCAGGCCCTGGTCGTGCAGCGCGATGCCGAGCGTGAAGATCGCGAGCACCGTGATGGTGGTGGAGGCGCGCGTGATGACGGTGACGAGCGCCCACCACGACAGCACCGGCATCTGCGCCGCCAGCAGCTCGTCGGCGACCGAGCGCAGCCCCTTCACCTCGGATTCGACGCGGACGAAGCTCTGCACCAGCGCGACATTGCCGAGCGCGTCGGAGGCGCGCGCGGAGAGCTCGCTGTAGTGCTCCTCGACCGCCATCTGCATGCCGAAGGTCTTGCGCACCACGAAGGTCGTCAGCGCGGTGAAGACGACGCAGAGCACGAACAGCAGGATCGCCAGCCGCCAGTTCAGATAAAGTGACAGCGGCAGCAGCACGATGACCGACAGGATCGCGGCAAAGTGCTCGCGAAAGAAACCGAGCCAGAGCCGCCACAGCGCATCGGTGCCGTTGAGCATCACCTTCATCAGCCGGCCCGAATGAGTGCCGGAGTGGAAGGTGAGCGGCAGTTGCAGGATGTGCTCGAAATAGCTGGTCAGCACCGCCTGGCGCTGGCGGTGGGAGAGCCGGTCGGCCTGCAACGCAACGAGCGCGTTGCAGGCGATGGTGAACAGCCCGAACGCCACCCAGGCGCCCAGAAACGGCCAGGCCGAGTTGGAGCCGGCGACCGACTTGCCGGAGAGCACGTCGACGATACGGCCGAACAGCACCGGCTCGGCGAATTGCGAGGCCGCGAGCAGGAGATTGGCGACCGCCAGCAGCCAGCCGAGCCGCGCTTCCTTGCCGAGCAGTTCCAGAACACGGGTATAGAGACGGAGCATGGACATGTGGGCAAGCAACTCGGGCGGCTGATGGAGCCGCATTTTAAGCAGGGATCGCCCGCGAGATACAGCGGAAGCTTGCGGTTTTGCTCAGTTGACGAGCCGGCTTGCGACCGGCGGAAGGAACCGGTCGTCGAAGATGTCGGCGGCCGCCGGGCGTTTGCGGAATTTGAAATCCTGCGCGATCTGGTCGATCGAGCGCTCCAGGCGCGCCGGGTCGATGCCGCCGAGACCGTTGCGCCTGACCTCGTCGGTCAGGATGTTGTCGGCGAGCACCGTGCGCAGGCGCTCGAGCTCGAGGCCGCGGTCGCCATCGTCGATGCGGCTCGCGGCCTCATCCGCCGCACGCGCCGGCTCCCTGACGGTGGCGTGGATGCCCGCGATCAATGCGCGAACGAATCCCTTCACCGCGTCGGGCTTCGCCGCGGCGAAAGCGGGATTGGCCACCACGGCAAAACCGTAGGCCTCGCAGCCGTAGTCGGCAAAGCGCAGCACGACGAGATCGCTGCCGGGCACGCCGCGGTCGCGCAGGTTCACCGCGGAGAGATGATTGAAGCCGGCGACGGCATCGACTTGCCCTGCGGAGAGGATCGGCTCGCGCACCGCGGCGCTGATCTTGTGGAATTTCACGTGCGAGGTGTTGATTCCGTTCTGCTGCGCCAGCGCCGGCCACAGCCGCATCGACAGATCGCTGTCGGCAACGCCGACGGTCTTGCCGTCGAGATCGGACAGCACATGGATGCCGCGGCTCCGGCGCGCGACGATGGCGTAAGGCGCGCGGTTGAACAGCACGAACACCGCCTTGACCGGTACCGCATCGTCCTTGTCGCGAAAGCGGATCAGCTCGTTGATGTCGACGAGCGCGAGTTCGCTGTCGCCTTTGGCGACACGCGCGAGCGCCTCCGGCGATCCGGCGGCACTGTTGAAGGAGACGTTGAGATGTTCGGTGCCGAAACCGCCGTCGTTTGCGGCCAGGAAGAACGGCGCCATGCTCGCATCGATCGGGCGATCGAACGTGAAGTGGATCGCGGTGGACGGCGCGGCGATCTCGGCCGCCGTGACCTCGCGTGCAGGCAACGCGGCGAGCAAGATTGCGAGGGCGAGCACAACGGCCGGCAGGCCGCGAAGGGCGATCGTCTTGAGTCCTGACATCAGTGGTGCCGGTCCCGCATTGTTATGATTTCGTGACGCTTGCAGCGCCGGCTGGCGGTCAGTCTGTCAACGCCAACATGAACGGCGGATGAGCGGCGGTTGCGTCACGATTACGCAACCCTGTTCAGCTTGTGTTGGGGTTGGGGAACCCAACATGGGACGCGGGTGTTTGAGAGACATGAGCCTGTCTCAAGGCACCATTGGAGGTCCCAAGGAGGGTCCAGGACATGTTTGACAGATTTTCCAAGTTCGGCGGCCGCAAGGCCGTTCTTGCCACAGCCGCGGTGCTGGCGCTGACTGCGGCCGCCCCGACCGCCTCTTATGCGGGCGGCCGTCACTGGCATGGCGGCGGCGGCGCGGCCTTCGCTGGCGCGGCAATTGCGGGCGCCATCGGCACCGGCCTTGCGATCGCGGCGACCCGCGATGCCTACGCCTATGACTACGGTCCGGGCTACGGCTATTACGGCGGTCCGGCCTATTACAGTGGCCCTGCCTACGGCCCCTATTACGGTCCGGGCCCCGATTACCAGTATCAGCGCTATGGCGGCTCGGCGCCGTCGGAGCTCTGCGGCCAGGGCTATGTCCAGAACTGCTACTGACCTTGGCTACCAAAGGTTGACCACAACTGGCCGCCGCGGCCCTGCGGCGGCCGGTTTTTTGCTTTTGCTGTCGTGCGTTAACGCGCTCGCCACCGGTTTAGAGTATTTTCGCGTACATGAGTGATTCGCTTGAGCGGCTATATCTGGCTGTGCTCGCGGCCAGGGATCTTGATCCGGCAACATCGCGTACGGCCCGGCTGTTTCAGCGCGGCCCCTCCAAAATGGCAAAGAAGCTGGCCGAAGAGGCTATCGAAGTCGTGATCGACGCGGTCAACGGCGATAGCGAGGCCGTGGTCCGCGAGAGCGCGGACCTGCTCTACAACCTGACCGTGCTCTGGGCCTCGGCCGGTGTGCGCCCCGATGACGTCTGGCGCGAGATGGCGCGGCGGGAAGACATGCTCGGCATCGCCGAGAAACTGCCGAAGTCGCCGATGAAACTGCCCAAGGTCGCGTCACCGCGCATCTCGACGCGGCGGCCAATTGTCGCGCTGGAAGGGCGGGCGGCGCGCAAGCGCCACTAGAGCGTCACAAATCGCTCAAAAACTCGCGATGGACAAATCCGTCCCATGGTGCTTCATCGCGGCGCCATGCTGAAACGTATCTACGACTGGTGCATCGACGCCGCCCACAAGCCCTACGCGCTCTGGATCATGGGAGCGGTGGCTTTCGCAGAAAGCTCCTTCTTTCCGGTCCCGCCGGACGTCATGCTGATTCCGATGTCGCTGGCACGCCCGCAGCGCGCCTGGGTCTATGCCACGGTCTGTACCGTCACCTCCGTGCTCGGCGGCCTGCTCGGCTATGCCATCGGCGCGCTGCTGTTCGACTCGGTCGGCCACTGGCTGATCCAGGTCTATGGCCTCGGCGACAAGGTTGAAGCCTTCCGCGCCTCCTATGCGGAATGGGGCGCGGTGATCATCCTGCTCAAGGGGCTGACGCCGATTCCCTACAAGCTCGTCACGATCACCTCGGGCTTTGCCGGCTATAGTCTCATTCTCTTCATCCTGTGCTCGATCGTCGCGCGCGGCGGCCGCTTCTTCATCGTGGCGATCCTGCTCAACCGCTACGGCGACTTGATCCGGCACAAGCTCGAGGAGCATCTCGGATTGTGGGTTGCGATCGGCGCCGCGGTGCTGGTGCTCGGCTTCGTGGTGGCGGTCAAGCTGATCTAGAGCATGATCCGGACCCGAAGGGCCACGCCAGCGCAAAGTGCGAAGCGGTTTTCCCTCGCGACAAACGCGGAGCGCGTTTGCGCGGAGATCATGCTCAATCAATAGACCACCTCCGCGCTTTGCCGCTGCGCCGGCTTCGGCTACGGTTGCCCTCATGATGGTTCGATCCGGCAATCCGGCTGTGAGGTTCGGGACGACGACTTCAGCAGTGCTGCTGATCCTGCTCGGCTGCAGCGCGACGGGATGGCCGCAATCCGCCCCTCCCTCGCTTGGTCTCCAGGAGCAGGGGCCGCAGGCCGCGCCGCCGCCTTCGACGCCTGCCCCGCCGGCACGCGAGGAAAATCCCGGGCTCATCAACGAAATGGGCAAGCTGTTCGACAAGCTGCCCTCGATCCTGCCGCCGATCAAAAGTCCGAGCGAGACCATGAACGACCTGTCGCGGCTGGCGACGCCGTCGACCATGGTCTCGGGGCGCGTGGCCTGCCCGGTCTCGTCCAACGGCGCGCCCGACTGCAAGCTTGCCGCCGACCAGCTCTGCCGGACCAAGGGCTACAAGGAAGGCAAGAGTCTCAACGCGGACTCTGCCGAAAAATGCTCGGCCAAGGTTCTGATTCCGGGCCGGCAACGCAAACCTGACGATTGCCGCACCGACACTTTCGTGACCAGCGCGCTATGCCAGAACTGATGCCGTGACGCGCGCGAGCAGCAAGGAGCGCCCATGAGCCGGACCGAGCAGGACTTCCTCGGACAGCGTGAGATCGCCGACGACATCTATTACGGCGTCCAGACCATCCGGGGTAAGGAGAACTTCCACATCACCGGCATTCCGATGAACCAGGAGCCTTACTTCGTGAAGGCGCTTGGTTACGTCAAGAAAGCCGCGGCGATGGCCAATCGCGATCTCGGCGCGATCGACGCCAAAGTGGCCGATGCGATCATCCTCGGCTGCGACCGCGTCATCGCCGGCGACATGATGGATCAGTTCGTCACCGACTTCATCCAGGGCGGTGCCGGCACCTCCACCAACATGAACGCCAACGAGGTGATCGCCAACCTCGCGCTGGAATCGCTCGGCTTCAAGAAGGGCGACTATCAGCAAGTCAGCCCCAACGACCATGTCAATTACGGCCAGTCCACCAACGACACCTATCCGACCGCGTTTAGGCTGGCGCTGATCCTGCGGCTCGAGAGCTACATGACGGCGCTGCGCCAGCTCCAGGAGGCCTTCTTCACCAAGGGCCGCGAGTTCGACCGCGTGCTGAAGATGGGGCGCACGCATCTCCAGGACGCGGTGCCGATGTCGCTCGGGGCCGAATTCCGGGGATGGGGCACCACCATCGGCGAGGAAGTCGACCGCATCTCGGAAGCACGCGCGCTGCTGCGCGAGATCAATCTCGGCGCCACCGCGATCGGCACCTCGGTCACTGCGGCGGTCGGCTATCCCAAGCTCGCGGTCCGGCATCTGAGCGCGCTGACCGGCGTCGATTTCATCCTCGCCGGTGATCTCGTGGAAGCGACCTCCGACACCGGTGCCTATGTGCAATTGTCCGGCGTGCTGAAGCGCACCGCGAGCAAGCTGACGAAGATCTGCAACGACATCCGTCTGCTCGCTTCCGGCCCGCGTGCGGGCTTCAACGAGATCAACCTGCCACAGCTTCAGCCGGGCTCCTCGATCATGCCCGGCAAGGTCAATCCCGTGATCCCCGAGGTTGTCAATCAGACCAGCTTCCTCGTCATCGGCCTCGACACCACGGTGACGCTGGCGGCCTCCGCAGGCCAGCTCCAGCTCAACGTGATGGAGCCGGTGATCTCGTTCGCGCTGTTCTTCTCGATCCGCACCATGGAGCGCGCGGTCAACAGCCTGCGCGAGAACTGCGTCGTCGGCATCACCGCGAATGAAGAGCACACCCGCAACATGGTGCTGAACTCGCTCGGCATCGTCACGGTGCTGAAGCCGCTGCTCGGCTACAAGCAATGCGCCGAGATCGCGCGCGAGGGCTACAAAAGCGGCAAGTCGCTGCACCAGATCGTGGTGACCGAACGCAAGCTGCTGACGCAGGAGAAGTGGGACGAGATGTTCTCGTTCGAGCGCCTGATCAATCCGGATTTGATCGGGTGATCTATCGTCACGCGTAGCTCTCGCCTCGTCATTGCGAGGAGCTCTTGCGACGAAGCAATCCAGTGTCCCTCCGCGGAGGCAGTCTGGATTGCTTCGCTGCGCTCGCAATGACGGAGGAGAATGACGGAGAAAGAATTCCGCGCGTTGGAATTGCGGTAACGGCATCCGCCGCGGCGGCAAAACGCAATACTTGACAGTGGAAAGATTGCCTTGTTGGTATGGCTCCCAACTTCCATTTGACCGCCAGAAGAGGACCGTTCCGCAATGTCCATGCCTGCCCTGTTCAAGAGGCGCCTGTCGATCCCCGTGATCGGCTCGCCGCTCTTCATCATCTCGGTGCCCGATCTCGTGATCGCGCAGTGCAAGGCGGGTGTGGTCGGCTCGTTCCCGGCGCTGAACGCGCGGCCGCCGGAGCTGCTCGACGAATGGCTGGCGCGGATCACCGAAGAGCTCGCGGCCTATGACCGCGCTCACCCTGACAAGCCGTCGGCGCCGTTCGCGGTCAACCAGATCGTGCACAAGTCGAACAACCGGCTCGACCACGACATGCAGCTCTGCGCCAAGTACAAGGTGCCGATGATCATCTCCTCGCTCGGTGCGCGCGAGGAGCTCAATCAGGCGGTTCACGGCTGGGGCGGCATCGTCTTCCACGACGTGATCAACCAGAAATTCGCGCACAAGGCGATCGAGAAGGGCGCCGACGGCCTGATCCTGGTTGCGGCCGGCGCCGGCGGCCATGCCGGCACCATCTCGCCGCTGGCTTTCGTTGCCGAGACGCGCAAGTGGTTCGACGGTCCGATCGCGCTGTCTGGCGCCATCGGTAACGGCAAGGCGATCCGCGCCGCGCGCATCTTAGGGGCCGACTTCGCCTATATCGGCTCGGCCTTCATCGCCACCAAGGAAGCCAACGCAGTCGAGAAGTACAAGGAGATGATCGCGGGTTCGACCGCCGACGACATCGTCTATTCCAATCTCTTCACCGGCGTGCACGGCAACTATCTGAAGCCGTCGATCCTCGCGGCCGGCATGGATCCGGAGAACCTGCCGACCTCCGATCCATCCAAGATGAATTTCGGGACCGACGCCTCCGGCGAGCGCGCCAAGCCGAAGGCCTGGAAGGAGATCTGGGGTTCGGGCCAGGGCATCGGCAGCATCGAGGGCGTTCTGCCCGCCGCCGAGCTGATCGCGCGCTTCAAGAAGGAATACGACGAGGCGATCGATCCGCCGCTCTAACCGCTCTCGTGTCCCGGACGCGCTGCAGCGTGTAACGCTGCTGCGCAGAGCCGGGACCCATCGCTGCAGCAAATGGGCCCCGGCTCTGCAGCGCACCGCTTACGCGCTGCGCTGCGTCCGGGGAACGCCAGCCGAGATATCGAGCAAACATGACCGCCATCTACCGCGTTGACGGCAACAGCGTCGTCACCAGCCCGAACGCTGCCGGTCCCTGGGACCGGCGCATGCAGCACGGCTCTGCGCCGGCCTCGCTGGTGACGTGGGCGGCCGAACGAATCCCGACGCCGGTGCCCATGAACATCGCGCGCGTCACCATCGATCTGATGCGCCCCGTGCCGGTGGCGCCGCTCACCATCGCAACCGAGGTTTTGCGCGAGGGCCGCAAGATCCAGCTCTGCGAAGTGAAGCTCCTGGCTGACGGCGTGCAGGTCGTGGGCGCCACCGTGCTCAAGATCAAGGCGCAGGCGCAGGCGCTGCCCGATGACGTCAAGGAGCTGCCGGTCACGCTGCCCTCGCCCGAGGACTCGCTGGTCGAGGATGGTCACGCCGCCACCAGCCCGTTCGTGCGATCGGTCTCGATGCGCGCCGCGCGCGGCCGCTTCGGCCAGGCCGGCGCCGGCGCGATCTGGTTTCGCGTCGACCATCCTCTGATCGAGGGCGAAGCGATCTCGCAGGCCATGCGCGCCGTGGTCGCCGCCGACTTCTCCAACGGCGCCGCCTCGACGCTCGACTTCCGCGCCTGGACCTACATCAACGCGGATCTCACGGTGAGCTTTGCGCGCCAGCCGGTCGGGGAGTGGATCCTGCTCGACGGCGAATCCTGGATCGGCCCTGACGGTGCCGGCCTCGCGATGTCGCGCCTGGCTGATCGGCAAGGCTATTTCGGCCGCGCGGTTCAGAGCCTGGTGATCGAGAAGCGGTAAGGGCCGCGAAGTCCGCGCGTCATTCTCGCTGTCATGCTCCGCGAAAGCGGGGCATCCAGTACGCCGCGGCCCATCGATGCAATCAAAGCTGTCTCGGAGTACTGGATCGCCCGGTCAAGCCGGGCGATGACACCTGTTGTGTGGTCGCTGCGTCGCACCTCGCGGAGGCTCGCGGCCGCGCCGTGCAAAGCCTGGTGATCGAGAAGCGCTGAAGTGACGGCAAGCGCCATGGTTGCACCTGGCGCCGATTGAACGGCAGACTTCCGCCGCCGCGGAAGGGATGCTCGGCATCCTGCCAGTTCACATTCCGTAGAAGATCTTGATCTCCCACAGCACCACGACGATAGCCGTGATCAACGTGACCGCGGCGACTGCACTTTCCAGGGAAGCGACTCTCATGCGTTACTCCGCTTCCCAGCCCCGTCAGCTGGTCTAGGTGATTCCCCGATTCGTGGGCAATCGGGTCGGCATTGCCGGCGCACACTCCGTTGCGCGCTGTGGTCTCGGGGCCACAATGACCACCGTAAAATCCCGGGGATTTACCCCACCATCCGGTCCCGCCCACTCCAAAACCCCGCACGCAGCACCTTCTTGTCGACCTTGCCGACGCCGGTCATCGGTAGCTGCTTGACGAACTGAATCTGTTTCGGCGTGTGCGCCGAGCCTTTTCGCGCCCGCACCATGTTGATCAACTCGTCCGGATCTGGCTTGGCGCCCTCGCGCGGCACGATGATTGCGGTGACGGCCTCGCCCCATTTCTCGTCGGGGACGCCGACCACCGCGACCATCGCGACATCGGCGTGTTGAGAGAGCACGTCCTCGACCTCGCGCGGAAAGATGTTGAAGCCGCCGGTGACGATCATGTCCTTCTTGCGGTCGAGGATGAACATGTAGCCGCGCTCGTCCTTGCGCGCGATGTCGCCAGTGTGGACCCAGCCGTTCTTCAGCGTCTCGGCGGTGATGTCAGGCCGCTTCCAGTATTCCGCCATCGCATGCGGCGCCCGCACGCAGATCTCGCCGGCCTCGCCCGTCGTCACCTCCTGGTCGTTGTCGTCGAGAATCCTGACCTCGCAGGCCGCGATCGGGAAGCCGCAGGACAAAAACAGCTCCGGCGTCCTGGGATCGTGATCGGTCTTGCGCAGCACCGAGACCGGGTAGCATTCGGTCTGGCCGTAGAGCTGCGAGAACACCGGGCCGATGCGCTCGATGCCCTCGACCAGCCGGCTCGGCGACATCGCGGAGGCGCCGTAGAGCACGAGTTCGAGCGAGGAGAGGTCGGTCCTGCTCAGCGCGGGATGATCGAGCAGCACGTAGATCATGGTCGGCACGAACAGGGTAAAATTGATGCGCTCGCGCGCGATCGTCGCCAGCACGGCCTCGGGATCAAAGCCCTTCAGCATGTGCACGGTGCCGCCGCGCATCAGCGTCGGCAGCACCTTCGTGCCAGCAACGTGGCTGATCGGCGCGACGGTGAGATAGCGCGCGGCATCGGGAATCTCGAAGTCGGCGAGGATCGCGCCGGCCGCGCCGGCGTTCTCACGGTGGTAGCGCAGCGCGCCCTTCGATTTGCCCGTGGTGCCGCCGGTGTAGTTCAGCGTGGAGAGATCATCGAGACCTGCGAGGCACTGTGCGCTGACATGTCCCGCGCTCTCGATTGCCGCCAGCAGATCGACGCCGTAATCGGCCGGCCCCATGGTGAAGACGGCCTTGAGCCGGGCAGCTTGCGCGGCGAGTTCGCCGCCGCGATCGCGGAAAGCGGCGACATCGACCACCAGGACTTCGGCCTCGGAATCTTCGAGCTGGAACAGCTGGTCGCTCTGCGATCCCAGCGGATGCAGCCAGGTGGTGCAGCACCGCGACAGTTGCGCGGCGACACCGGCGCACCACGTATCGGCGCGGTTCGCGGTGAGGAAGGCAACGCGCGCACCTCGCTGCAAGCCGAGCCGCATGAACACGCCCTGGATGCGCCCGATCAGGTCGATGGTGCCCTGATAGCTCAGCGATCCGCCGGGCCAGGCGAATGCAGTGCGGCCGGGATAGCGCGACAGTGCCCGTAGCGTCTGCGCGCAAGTCGGGGACGAGGCGTGGAGCGGATCGGACATATGTTTCCTCGTTGTCTTGTCATTGGCTTCTCGCGTGCCAATGTTTGCGCAACGCTAGCACAGAGAAGACGGGATGGAACGACAAAGCCCGTGCAAGGAGGCGTGAGTGACCGATCGACTGCAACGTTTCCGTGATCGTCTCGCACTGCCGCTGATCGCAGCGCCGATGTTTCTGGTGTCGGGCGTCGAGCTCATGGTCGCGGCCTGTCGCAATGGCGTGATCGGCAGCTTTCCCACCGTGAATTGCCGCAGCACGGAACAGCTTGATACGTGGTTCACCGAGATCGCAACGCGACTGCGTCAACACGACGATCAAACCGGGCGCAAGGCCGCGCCGCTGTGCCCGAACCTGATCGTGCATCGGTCCAATGCACGGCTGGAACAGGATCTCGCCGTGCTGCTGAAGCACAAGCCTGAAATCGTCATCACATCGGTCGGCTCGCCGGCGCCGGTGTTGAAGCCGTTGCACGATGCGGGCGCGCTGGTGCTGGCGGATGTTGCCTCGATCCGTCACGCCGAACGCGCGGCGGAAGCTGGGGCCGACGGTCTGGTGCTGCTCACCGCGGGCGCAGGGGGGCAGACTGGCTGGCTCAATCCGTTCGCCTTCGTCCGCGCGGTGCGTGCGTTCTACGACGGCATCATCGTGCTCGCTGGCGGCATCAGCGACGGCCAAGCGCTGCATGCGGCCGAAGTGCTCGGCTGCGATCTCGGCTACATGGGCACGAAGTTCATCGCGACGCGCGAGAGCATGGCAGACGACCGCCACAAGCAGATGCTGGTCGAGAGCAGCGCCGACGACATCCTGCTGACCACCGCGTTCACCGGCTTGCAGACCAGCATGCTGAAGCCGTCGATCGCCGCCGCCGGTCTTGACCCCAATGATCTGCCGGCGCGCGGCGCGATCGACATCGGCAAGGACATCGACGTCGGTGCGCGCGAGAACCGGCCCAAACGCTGGCGTGATATCTGGAGCGGCGGGCATTCGACGTCGGGCGTGACTGACGTGATGGCGGCCAGCGATCTCGTTGCGCGAACGGTTGCCGAATATCGCGCGGCGGGTGGACGCTCGCCCCCGTAAAAACCCCGGGGAAGGAGAGGGCGCCGGTCGATCACAGTTAATCGAGCGCTCCTCCAAACCTCCTCACTTAACGGCAGATTAACCAAGCCCCGCCAAGAATTGCCTCACGGCCGCCAATCAGGACCGAGAGGGACAGGCGATGGACTTCGATTTTCTCAACAGCAAGACAGCCGCGACGCTGGATGAAATCCGTGTCCGCGTGGCCCACGCGCTGGCCCGTCATCCGCTGTGCCGCAACGTCCGCTTCGACATCGTGAGCGTCCCCCGCACCCGCCGGGGCGGCAACTGGACGGTCGCGCTGCAGTCCGTCGAGCCGCGGGCGGTGTGGGAGGCCTCGGAGATCGTCGCCGACATCCAGGACGCCTACGATCTGGCTGTAGCCGCCTGAATTTCCTGGCTTTTTCGGGATGCGTCGCTGCAGGCACATTGATTGTCGCAACGACGGCTCACTCAAGCCTTATTTCGCGCCCTTTTTCCGGGCAACCCTAACAAACTCGTGAAGCGGTCGTTCCCGGAGAGACGTTTGTCCAGAGCCATCACCATCGTCGTGCTGACCTGTTTCCTCGTCCTCGGCGCCGCCACCACCGCCATTCTCGGCCGTGACAGCGTGCCCAGCGTCAGTGCCGAGATGATCGCGCAGACACCTCCGCCCAAGCCGCTCGCGACCAACCGCGCCGCCAAGGCCGACCGCCTGGTTCCGACGCTGGCGCTGGCCTCGGCTGCAATCGACCCGGTTCAGGTGCCGGCGGACAAGCTTTCGCAGGCGCCCGTGCTGACCGAGCCGCTGCGTCAGGCCTTTGCCGCCGCCACGCCGTCGGATTTTCCGATGCCCAAGGCAAGCGCGCACCAGGCGCCCGCCGCCGAGGTTCCCGCCGTCGAGGTCCCGGCCAAGCCGAAGGTCGTCGCCAAGCCGCAGCCGCAGAAATCCTATTCGCTGCTGTCCGACGTTCAGATCTCGGGCATCAAGGACCGCCTGAAGCTGTCGTCGTCGCAGGAATATTACTGGCCCTCGGTCGAGACCGCACTGCGCAACGTCGCCCGCAAGATCCAGGCGAACAAGCTGTCAAATCCGAACGCACCGCCCGGTGCGCAGATCGATCCGAATTGCGATGAGGTCCAGCAGCTGAAGTCCGCCGCGATGCCGCTGCTGTTCCAACTGCGTGACGACCAGAAGGAAGAAGTGCGCAAGCTCGCCCGCCTCATCGGGCTCGAGAAGGTCGCGCAGCAGATCTGAGGCACGGTTCCCGCCGATATCAGGAACATCCGGCAATCCTCACGCGTTGCCCGCTCCGAACAGGGAGTGGGCCAATGCGCGCCTCGACAGCTTATTTCATCGGTGCTGGAACGATCGTCGCCGCCATTGCCATTGGCCTCGGCGGCGGCATCGTCGCCGGCAACATCATGAACCCGATCGCACCGAAGCAGGGGCCTGACACCAGCAAGATGGCGCAGCGCGCGGCCGCCGCGCCAGACAATACGCCCGCGACGACGAACGCGCCGTCCGAGCGCGTCCAATATCTCACCGGCTCGCAAGCCTTCGGAGCGATGATCGCCGCGCCCGCGCAGGCGCAGGACGGAGCCAAGCCTGGGGCCAAGTCCGAGATCAAGTCCGAGACGCAGACCACTCAGGCGAACGCTGCGCCGCCGGCACCGCGGCCTTCGCAAGCCGCCGCCGCCGAGCCGCCCAAGGACCAGGTCAAGCCGGAGCCCGCATCGTCTCCGCAAGGCGCAAAACCCGTCGAGCAGCAGGCATCGACAGAGCCGTCCTCCTCACCTGACAATGCCTACGCCAAGGCCAGGGATTCCGACGTGAAGCGCGCCGCCTCCGAGCGGCGCCGGGCGGAGCGCCGCGAGCGTTGGGCCGAGCGCCGTCACTACGAATCCCGTGAGCCGCGCGGCATGCGCGACCGCACCGATTGGGACGATGTCGCGCGCAACATCCGCGAAGATTCCGACGCGCGCGATTATGCGAACCGTCCGCGCAGCAGCTTCCCGCAGATCAGGCTGTTCGGGCCCAACGACGACGATTAGCACCTGACACGTCCGGCTCGTCGCCGCGCTCCTTGGTCCAAGACCGTCCGCGCGGCGGCCAGCGCGACAGAGCGCCTCGTTTCTTCGCAACTACTTTCGGTGTTGTGCGCTCCGGCCGTTTTCAGGCTCGAAGCCATTTATTATGTTGGCGCGATTTTTCCTGCTGCCCGTGGTCGTTGCCAGTGCGCCGAGGGGCAGCCAGACCGCGAGTCCGCCGCCCCCTATTTCGGCGGCTGCGATAAAGGGACGTTGCCCTGCGCCCATTTCTCGACCTTGCCGAGAATGCCCCACAGCGTCATGGCGATGAAGATCGGCACACCGATCTGCGGCACCAGGGCCAGGCCTCCAGCCGCGGCCGGGAGGGCCGCACCGGCCGCCATGCCCGCACCGCCGAACAAGCTCGAGGAGCCGATGATCGGTGCCAGCCACGACGCAAGGGTGCCGAAGAGGCCGATCGCGGTCTTCTTGCCATTGAGGAGCTCACCGATCGTCTGCCCCAGCGCGCCGTTGACTTGGCCGAGTTGCGGAATCTGCTTGGTGACCTGCGGCAGGATGAGCTTGAGGATCTCGTCGATGAGCTGCGCGGCCGGATCGGCAGGATTGGGAGCCGGCGCGGGCGCCGGGGTCACCATTGGGCCGGGTGCTGCATTCTGGCCCTGCGCCAACTTGAGCAGCAGCTGGATAATCGAACTGATATCGTTGGCTGGAAGCGGCATCTTGATGGCTCCGTCCTTCACGAATTTCTGCAGCAAGGCGAGAATTGGCAGCATGGCCTGGGCATTCGGTTGGGGGCCCTGCGCGGCTCCCACGAATTCCCAATCGACCATGCCCTTGCCGGGGATGTTGATCGCGCGCGCGGCTCCCGGCGTGAGGTCGATGCCGGCAGCGTTGGTCCGCCGTCCCCTCATGTCGGTCCCGGATTCGGCCTGCGGTCTTGCGCCTTTCTCCCAATAGGGGTCGTTGATATTCCACGGCCCGACATCGACGATGTTGCAGACGACGGATTTCCCGTTCACCCTGTTGGTGACCCGCACCTGAGGACGCGGTCCCGAGAAGCGGAATGGCAGCGCGACGCCAAGCTCCACATCGTCGATGCGGTGGCCGTCATAGGCGCTCTTCTCGTCCTGATCGGCGCTGCCGCCGAACACCGTTGCGGTGATGTTCGCGCAACGGGTGCCGCCAAGCGTCACGGTCTCGGGAATGATCTTGGCACGCCGCATCAGGTTGGCGTCGATCTGCCACGGCGACGTGTCGTCGTAGAGGGTCGGCGTGTCCATGACCGACACATGCACATGATGCGTGTGGGCGTTGGCGCCGTCGTAGGGACGCCATTGCCGGGGCGAAACGAGGCTCGAGGCGATCCGGCGATTGGAGATGATGTACTTGATGCGCTTGTCCTGCGACTGGCGCAGCGCTTCGGCGATATCGCCCGCATCGACGCCGTGGGCCGGATCATGGCTGATGTCCAACGCGGTCACCACGCCATTGGCGTCCGGGTTGTGATCGGACTTGCGCGCCTGATGGGATGTGTCGCCGAGCATCCCGTCGCTCGATTTGTCGCGTCCGGGCGCCATATCGTTGACCTGCTTGAGCAGGACTTCAAGGCTCTTGGCGGGCCGCCAATTGATACTCATTGGAGCGCTCCAAATTTCAAAGCACAAATGGTCCGCGATCAGGGCCTTCAATTTCGCCTGACCAGGTCGATAAAATTCCCGATTGCCGCGAAAGACGCGGCTCGGGTGACAATGCATGCGTGTAACCCGTCTAAACTGCCTTGCAATCTTTCGTTGTGCAAGATGCGAGGACGCGAAATCTCGGGATCTGAGGCGAGCTGCGACAGTGCGGCGCGGAGGCCGTGGCGGTTCTGTGCCGTCCCAAAAATGGACACTTGCGGGAGCTGCCAGCGATTGTGTCAGGGGCGGGAAATCCGCCGGATGCGGCCGCCCCGTCGCTCCGCGGGGAGCGGCGGCGTCGACTGCGGTGTGTGGCTATTGAAGAGCGCTCATGTCGGGGACTGCTTGCGCGCTGCCTTCTCCCCCGCGCGGAAGACGGCAGCGCAGCCCGCGTCAACGGTTATCCGCCGTGTGATTCCACCACCTTGCGGCAGCTGTCGGAGAGCTTCGACTTGTTCTCGCGCAGGCACGCATTCATCTGCGGCGGCTTGCCGATATGCTCGGCGCAGAATTTGCTGGCGTCGCTGCGGCAGGCCATCTGCTCCTGCGGTGTCGGACCGGACTGTGCTGCGGCGGGTAGCGCGGTGGCGGCGAGCAGCAGCGCGGCAAGAACCGAAATCTTCATAAAGCACCTCTTTTGGGATTGTCGTTGGTCCCGTCTGGGATCAAGCAGGCCGGACCATCTCGCGAAGCCGTGCGCGCGGTCCATGCCATGTTCATGGCATCGGCTCGCCCTGATCGCCGCCGCACCCCCATCTTCATGGCATGTATCCGCGCGCCGTCTTTTGCCATTCACAGCTGCACGTCGGCTGCGAAACCCGGTGATCGCATCGGGACGCCGAACGGGAAGCAGGAGAGCAAGATGTCGAGAAAAGCGGGAGCGCTGAGCGCCGGGCTGACGGTGATGATGCTGGCAGGTGCGGCAACGGTGTCGCTGGGCACGAGCCCGGCGCAGGCGGTGGTGTATTGCAAGACGGTCGGCGTGCCCAAGGGCTGCGTGGTGCGGCCGACCGCGGCGGTGGTGGTCGCGCCCGGCGCCCCGGTTGCCGCGGCAGCGGTGGCAACGCCCGGCGTCGGCGCGCCCGGCGTCGGCGTTCGCGCAGGCACGCCGATGAACCGCGGCGGTCCGGTCAATCGCGTCGGCGTGCGCTGACGATCTCGTTGGATTGAGTTGATTGCATCGTTTCGGCAACGGAGCCCTGCGGACGAACACCCCCCGTCCTCCGCAAGGCAGACAATCCGGCCCGTTCCCTCTCTCCGCGCGCCCCACACGTTCGGGGAGGGGGTTTTTCAGCCGGCGGCGGCGTCGCTGTCGGGAAAGATTCGCGGCAATTGCAGCCGCACGCGCGTGCCCGAGCCCTCCGAGCTCAGATCGAGCACGGCGCCGCAGCGCGCGGCGCGGCTTCTCATGTTGCGCAGGCCCCGCGCGGTCTGGCTCGCGCCTGCGGCCTCGCGATTGCCGGCGAGGGCAAAACCGCAGCCGTCGTCCGTCACGCTGATCACGCCGTACGGCCCTTGATCATTTCTTTCCCCCTCCAGCGTCTCGATGGTCACCGCGATGTGGCGGGCCTTGGCGTGCTTGACGGCATTGGTCACTGCCTCGTCGAGGATGCGCACGATCTGGATGACATGCCAGGGCCGCAGCTCGGGGTGCAGCGGCAGGCCTTGCGGCGTCGTCACGCGCCAGTCGAGCGCGATGTCGTGCGGCCGTAATTGCGCCGTCGCGCGCTCGCGCCAGGAGCCGAGCGCCAGCATCAGGTCGCCACCGATGTCGTCCATGGAGTCGATGACGAGGCGCAGATCCTTCAGCGCTGCGCGGGCTGCGTCGGTGATGGTCGCGCCCTCATGGCCGCGCTCGGACAGTGCCACGATGCTGACGAGCTGGCCGCCGAGGCCGTCATGCAAGTCGCGCATCAGGCGCGTGCGCTCGTTGGCGAGCGCGGAGGCGCGGGCGCGCTCTTCCTCGCGGGCAAAGCTCGCCTTCAGCCGCTCCTCGGCCTCGCGCACGCGGGTCACGAGCTGACCGGCGAAGCTGTCGACCTGGTTCAGCGCGCGGGCAAAGCGCCAGGTCAGGCCGGCGCCGATCGCCACCAGCATCGCCGAATAGGACAGGCGCGAGACGAAGATGCGCTCGTTGGTCACGATCTCGAACACCGACAGCATGTCGTGGATCCAGCAGGTCAGTACGATCGTCACGGCGCAGCCAATCGTGAAGCTCGCCGCGTCCTGCCGCCGGATCACCGCGGCCGCGGTGACGCCGGCCATCAGGAACAGGCTGAGCCCGACCGTGGGGATGCCGAGCACCAGGAACAGGATGCGCGGCAGCGGCGGTCCCGCGATCAATCCGACCACGAATATGATCAGCCCCGGCGCGAACAGCAGGATGCCGTAGCGCGGCCAGCGCCAGCCGAAGAACAGCACGCCGAAGGCGACGATCAGCGCGCTCTCGATCGGCGCGGACGCGAGCAGCACCGCGGGCAGCCGCGACACGGTGAACGGCGGCACCGGCGGCGGCATGAAGGCCTGGATGACGCCGAGCACCATCGCAACCGCCAGCACGCCATAGACCGGCTCGCGCCGCCGCATCAGCCACATGATCGCGAGGATGACGGCGAGAATCGATTGCCAGGCGGAGAACACCACCTGCAATGTGACGAACAGCAGGGTGCGCGCCTCATACGCCGGACGCAGGGCTGCATCCGGCCCGACATAGACGGTGTCGAGAAACCCCTTCAGCGGTCCCCATACGAACAGCCGTACGGTGATCTCGTTGCTGCCGTCGCGCAGCAGCGAGGCGGGGATGAGCGCGATCTGCGGCGTGTTGCGGTCCGGCCGGTTGGCGTTGGCGTCGCGGCGGGAATCGAGCACGGCGACGCCGTTGACGGCGACCTCCGCCGCGTTGCTGAAGCGCGGCAGGTAGACCGACCATCCTGACGCCGCATCGCCGCTTCTGAAGGTGAAGGTGCCGGTATAGAGCGGCGGGTCCGCCAGCGAATAGCGCGAGGCGGTGAAATGCGGCAGCGTCACAGGGCGCGTCACGCCGTCCTCCTGCAACGAGAAGGCCGTCACGGCATGATCGTCGGGATCGCTGGGCTGGAGCAGCCGCAGTCCGAGGATGGTGGCGATCACGATCAGCGCCTGGAGCAGCAGATAAGGCACGAGGCGCGAGGCCAGCAGCCGGCGCCGCGCGGGTTTGACCGGTGCCTTCGCCGCGATATCGCTCACAGCTTGATCAGGCCCTGCTGCACCGCCTCGAACACCGCCTCGCTGCGCGTGTGCACCTCGAGCTTGCGATAGATGTTCTTGATGTGGCCCGGCACGGTCTGCCTGGACAGGCCGAGATGGCTCGCGATCTCGGCGTAACTGAAGCCCTTGGCGATGCCCCAGAGGATGTCGATCTCGCGCGGGGTCAACCTGGCGGTGTTGAGCGCAGGCCCGGGCGGCGGCTCCGCCGAATTCGGCGCGGCGCCTTGCGTCCTGCGGACGATGAAGCGGGCGATCGAGGCCGAGATCGGCGAATGGCCGGCGACCAGATCGCGCACGGTGGTGGCGATGTCGGTGGGGAAGGCGTCCTTCAGGAGATAGCCGGTGGCGCCGACCGTGATCGCGGAGATCACGCTCTCCTCGTCCCCGAGCGCCGAGATCACCATGATCTCGGTGTCGGGAAAGCGCTGCCGGGTTTCGCGGATCAGCTCGACGCCGTGGCCATCGGGCAGCCTGAGATCGGTCAGCAGCACGCGCGGCGCGCCGTCGCTGAGCGCGGAGCGGGCCTCACCGAGCGTGCCGGCGCTGCGCACCTCATAGCCGGCCTTGACCAGCGCATCCTGGAGCCGCCAGCAGGTCGGCGCGTCGTCCTCGACGAGGAGGATGGTGATGGCCTCACCCGTCTCGCCCTGTTCGCTCATGTTCATCGTCCCGCACCGCGTGTCCCCCGCGGCGCGAGCCAGTTTATCCGCAGCGCAGATGCCGTGACACCCATAATCATGGGGCATCGACAGCCCGGGCTGCGCCTATCGGGCGGACACGGTCTGGGCCGGCTTTTCAGGCGGCTTCGCCGGCACCGGCAGCCGCTGCACCTTGATCCGCGCCGTGCCGCTGTTGTTGTCGTAGAATTTTTCGGTCCGCCCCTGGAAGGGAGCGAGCCACCTCGGCGTGAAGCAGCAGGGCAGCACGGTCGGAAAGATCTGGACGGCATCGTTGACGTAGAAGAACAGCTCGCCGGAATCGGGCGCGACGAACTCGGCGACGAGACGTCCGGTCAGATTCTGTCCTTTCCACACCTCGCGGGCCGCCGGCAGGTCGTCGGCCGGAATCGGCTGAAAATCGCCCAGCGCCTTGAGGTTCGCGCCGTGTGGATCCTTATCGCCGAGCTCTTCCTCGACGCGGACCCAATATCTGTGCTTGGGGCTCTTTTCCAGATCGTCCTCCGCCGGAAGCGTCGGGTCCTTCCGGCGTGGCAGCACCTCCGCCGGCTCGACATTGATGGCCGTGAGCGGAATGTCGTTGATGCCTTTCGAGCCAATGCGCACCACCGGCTCGAACCAGTCGGCGCCGTAGAGCCGGCGCATCGGCAGGAAGATGTAACGCGCGAAGTCCGTCCCGAAGCCGTTCACGCCGGTCATGATGGTGCGGTCGAACCAGGGCTCGTCGATGTCGAGCCAGACGCGGTATTTGCGGCCTTTCTCGACGGCCAGTCCGCTCCACCAGCAGAAGTCCCTGGTCTCGAATACGCTCCCCGCAGACAAGGGCTCGTCGAGCACCGGCTTGCCGCGTTCGACGCGCGTGCCGCTCGCAGTCTTGACCTCCGGCGCGGAGCAGACCCTGCCGAGCGCGACGCGGCCGGTGAAGTAGCTGGTGGATAGCATCAGCAAGGCCGAGCTGAAGATGATGAACAGAAAGCCGATAGGCATGAGCCGCCTGGCAAACAGGGTGCGCGCCCACCCCATATTGTGCCGCATCCAGTTGCCCAATCTGAGCGAACGGCTGGACGTTGCGATGTGCTCCCGGCTTGCCTTGCGTCGCGGCGTGTTCCAGGCGAGCCGCGCACGCTCCTGGATGTTGTCGCGCAGCACGGAGTTCTTGTTCCACACCCAGAGCGTGACCAGCAGCACGGCCGAGGTCAGAACCGGATAATAGGTCGCGATGTCGAGCCACGGCGTCGCATAGGCCGGCAGCACGTGTCTCAGGATATTGGTGAGCGGCGCCACGACCGCGCTGAGCAGCCAGTCGGCGTCGGTGACGCGCTTCAAGAACCAGGTGTCCCTCAGGCCGCCGTCCTCGGATGAGCCGACCAGGCCGCGCGCGATCCACGGAAAGACGGCGATGAAGGCGACCATGAACAACAGTGAAAAATAGGCGACGCGCCGCCACCACACGGTGTCGCGCGTCAGGCTCGACATGCCAGGGTCCGGCGTGCTCATCGTGGTGAAGGCTTCGGCCTCTATCTCGCGTCGCGGACCGGTGGCCTTTGCCAGATAGGCGATCTTCATGATTGCGCGGACGACTTGCTCCTCGAGCTCCTTTTCTCTCTCGTCCCTTTTCTTCGATTGTAGCGGCAGCGTCGTTCCGCCCGGTACTATCGATCCGTCGGGAGGCCTCGTTCCGTCCGGCAGCACCGTTCCGTCCGGGAATTTCGTGTCGTTCGGCAGCAGCACGCGGCAATCCGCCGGAAGCATGATCGGCGCGTAGTCGTCACAGCCGAACAGCATGCGCTCGATGACGGCGAAGTGCACGACCGGCTCCCCGCCGTTCTCGCGGCCGGCCAAGATCGGGCGCGGTCCGTAGCGGTACAGCACCGCCGCGCCGCTGCGCGAATCGTGCCGCGGTCCGATCGCCGACTGGTAATCCCTGAAATGCTTGATCTCGCCGTCCTGGAAGCGCAGCCTGCCGCCGAGCTGCTCGACCATCCAGACCAGAGGCACGAAGGACAACGTGGATTCCGGATAGCCGCCGCCGATGTCGGAATGAACGCCCGCGAACCACACTTCCTTGACGATCTGTTCCCGTCCCAAAGCGCTCTGATCGATCCGCAGCGGATGGAAGGTGGTGCGCTCGTCGTCCAGCGCGAGCGCGTGACAGGCCTGCTTGACCTTGTGCGACAGGCGGTGATTGCGGAACGAGATCGGCCAGATCGCCCAGTCGATCGCGAGACGAAGCTCCTCGATCGGCACGCCGAACGCCTCGACGGTGTCGAACAGTCCGAGGAATTCGATTTCGACGTCCTTGCGCACGCCCATCTTGCTGCGCACCTCGGCGTAGGAGCGATGTCCACAGAGCCAGCGATAGATGAACAGCAGGAAGTCGCGGATCCAGCGCGTGACCCAGATCGTCGGCAGGCTCTTGGTCCAGGGCACGGTGTCGCGGCGATATTCGCGCCAGGCGGCCTTGGCGTTGCGCTCCATCTCCGCATGCGACACCGGCGTGTCGTCGATCACGGCAGGCATGAGGCCCTGACTGGAGATCATGGCCGCCAGCGTGCGGGCGGTGAAGGCGCCGCGGCTGAAGCCGAAGATGTAGATTTTGTCGCCCTCGCGCCAGTTCCAGCACAGGAAGCGGTAGAGCTTGCGGACGTTGCCGGGCACGCCGATGCCGGTGGCGCCGTCGAGCGCGGCGAGCGGCGCCCAGCCGGCAGTGCCGACGCCCTTGATGTAATGCGCGATCTGATCCGGCTGGGTGTGGTCGAGGGCCTCGTAGAGTCGCCAGACGCTGGATTCCTGGGCGGTGAACGCGTTGCCTGTGCCGTCGGCGAACAGCACCAGCTTGCGCGGCGCCGCTGCGTCGGCTGCATTCGCCGCGGCCCTTGGATCACCGTGCGTAGGGTTCTGCCTTTCAGGATAGCCTTGGAGTGCCTCGTCCTGGTGCGTCATGGACTCCTCCGAAAATTTCAGGTGGATGCTTTAGGGGCCCGCTCGGACGGCATCCTTCAAATTCATCCGTGATTTCATCGTGAAGTAATGGATTTCACCCGCAATCGCGCCGAGGTAGCAAAAGGATGGCGGCGTCTTGCCCCGGCCGTCTATGAACTCCGCCACAGCCGGCAAAAGAAAAAAGCCCGGGCAGGCCCGGGCTTTGAATCCGATTTGCGAGGCGGCCGTCTGGCCGGCTGTTACCTGCCATTGCCGCGGCACCCGCCGCCGGGACCGATATGGTAGCCGCGCGGGCAGGCATGCGCGGCGGGGTTGGCATAGTTTCTGAGGCAACCGCCGTAGGGGCCGCGGTGCCAGCCCTGGCCGCAGCCGCCGGCGACCGCGACCACGTCGTCATTCGCGCTCGCAAGCGGGGCGAGCGGCATGGCCTGGGCAGAAGCTGTGATCGCGCCGAGCGCGAGGCTTGCGGCAAACACGATGCGCTTCATGTTGTGTGCTCCCGAATGCCGTTGCGTCAATGGCTTGCGGCGAAGGCGATGCCCGCGCGCACCTCGGTGATCGCCTGGTCGATCAAGCCCATCGCCTTCTCACGATGGCCGCCCTTGTTCGGCTCGGCCTTGCCGAGCTCGGCGCGGGCCGATTGCAGGATCGCGATGGCTTCGTCCATGTGGGGTTGCGCGCCCAGGGCATAACCGATGCAGAGGCTGGTCGCGATGGCGCCGCCGAGCACGAGGCTGCGGGGTAGAGAGGTTCGCATGTCGTCGTCTCCTCCAGCGGGCGCGAGGCCAGGGCCGCCCGTTTGCCCGGATGCCGTCCTCATGTGGGGAATGCCGCATCCGCCGCCTGAATAGGGCCCATCCGTGCGGGCCGTCTTGGACTGTCCGGCGCCCGAGGCTTGGGCCTTGGACTGACCGGCGCCGCTTGATTCACGTTGGCGTGCTGATAGCGTGCGCCCGCCGGTCTTCAGCGGGCATTCATTCCGGTCCTGACAGGCTGGCGCCGGTTTCGTGCACGACCTTTTCCCAAAAGTCTTTTTCGAAAGTTCTTTCGATGCCCGTCATCAGGAAGGCGCTCTCGACCGAAATGCTGCCTCAGGACCTGTCCGACCGGCAGCGCTTCATCCGCTTCGCGGAGCTGTTCGAGCATTTTTCCAACACCGGCGAGCTCGATCCTGCGCCCGACGTGCCGTTTCGCGCCGCGATGAACTCGATCCACATCGGCACCACCATGCTCGGCCGCTGCGACGGCAGCTTCGTCACGGTACGGTGCGACAAGCGCCAGGTGATCGAGACGGGCGACGACCGTTTCTGCCTCGCGCGCAACAGCGGAGACCGCCCGTCGCAGATGATCCATCGCGGCCGCGAATTCACCATGCGGCCGGGATCGATGGTGCTGCTCAAGCTCGACGAGCCGTTCTTCGCCGCCGACGGCGCGAGCCACAAGCGCTTCACCAACGTGCATCTGCCGGTCGACACGCTGCGCGCGATGGTCTGCGATGTCGACGATCTGGTCGGCCGCGAGCTCGAGCCCGGCGGCGCGCTGTCGCTGGCGATGGACTACAGCGATCTCCTGCTCCGTCATCCCGCCGCCGCCGACGAGGCCGGGATGGCGATCGCCGGCCATTTGCTCGATCTCGCCGCGATCGGCCTCGATGCCCGCAGCGATGTCGCCATCGCCGCGCGCCGCCGGGGCCTGCGCGCCGTGCGGCTCAAGGCCGTGCTGTCGATCCTGAACATGCGCTTCCACGAACCGGATTTTTCCGCGCAGAAGCTCGCTGCCGCGGCCGGCCTCTCCGAGCGTTACGTCAACGAGCTCTTGTTCGAGGCCGGCGCGGGCTTCACCACCCGCCTCACCGAACTGCGCCTGCGCAAGGCCGCCGACCTGCTCGCCCATCGCGAGGGCCGCATCAGCGACATCGCCTTTGCCTGCGGCTTCAACGATCTCTCTTATTTCAACCGCTGCTTCCGCAGGCGGTTCGGGCTGACGCCGACCGCGGCTCGGGGGAAGTGAGGGGCGTCTTTCCTGCGAACCTACAGAATATCCACCCGCGGCGGCGGATAGCGCCGAGCCAGCACCGACAGCGACAGATGCCGTTCGCCCTCGGGCAGCTCTCGATAGGCCAGCACCAGCGGCCGCTTCCAGTCGCCGACGCCGAAATCCATCGCCATCCATTTCTGCGGCTCCGGCCCTTCGAGGCCCCGGACCCAGACGAAATAGCGGGGGAGGTCGTCGGCTTCCGCTTCCGTTGCGCGTCTCCTGGCCATCAAAGCTGCTCACTGCATCGCTACGCGTTGCGGTAGGATATAGGTATCTGCGCGGCGAAGTCGAACGGCTGACTGCGGATGGACTCATCGCGGCCTGCCGGTGCAAGCCGGAAAGCCCGGAAATGACCTCCAAGATGGTGACTGAATCAATTCGGATCGCAGCGAAGCCGGGACGTGTGTGGGACGCGCTCACCGATCCCCGGGCGGGCGACAGATGGCGCAACGCTCATTTCAGGACAGACTGGCGCATCGGCGCGCCGTTCGAGATCGAGGCCGTGATCGGGACCAAGCGCTACCGCGACAAGGGCCGCATCATCGAGGTCGAGCCGCCGATGCTGCTTCGCTACGCTTATTGGTCGCGCGTCTCCGGTCTGCCCGATCATCATCCTCAATCATGGTCGACCATCACCATGGCGCTCCAAGCCGACGGCGCGGAGACGCTCCTGACGGTCGACCAAATGGTGCCGCCTTCACCCCCGCGTTCAGGAGCCGGTTGGGAGATTGGCGAGGACTCGGGTTGGAAGCATGCAGCCTTCTACTGGCGCAGCGCGCTCGCGATGCTGAAGCGCGCCGTCGAGGAAGAGCGCGGGAGCTGACGCGGAAGAGCTCCCTTCACTGCCAGAGCCGGCTCTCCGCCACGCGGTTGATGTCGGCAAGCCGGCGGTCGGCGTCGGCGTTCAGGTCGATGCTCGCGACCAGCGTCATCAGACGCTGATAGGCGCCATCGGCGACCTCGACCGGCAGCGGAGCCTCGTCAAACGCCTCGACATAGCTGCCGACGAGGCTGCTCAACAGGCGGCACAGGCCGCGCTGCTCGGGGTCGTTGCGACCGAGCGTCTCGAGCTTCTGCTGGAATGTCCGGAAGGTGCGCAGGCCGTGGTGCTGCTCTGAAAGCCACGCGTGCAGGTCGTTCATATGAGCTCCTTCGAGTTACGGAAGAAGCTACCGGCTTATACAGTGGGGATGTGACAATTGGAAGGGAGGGGATGTTCAGGCAGTCCGTCTTCGCCAAGAGGCTTCGCCGGACACGCTTCGCCCTTCGCTCTCGCATGGCTGCGCCACGCGAAGCCCGAAGCGTGGTGCCCCTGGCCGGCAATCGTTTAGCACCGTAACCATTTGAATTTGAAATAACTTTCGTTGTCGGTTGCTGCCGATGCCAGCACAAATACCAGCAGGTAGCCGCGCTATTCCAGGAAAAAAACTTTTCAGCCGGATCCAGTAGCGGCCATGGCCCATGCCGTCCCGTCGCGACAGTTCTCCCGACGGGAATAGAACGCGGTGCGGACGCAAAGTCCCACGATGACCTTGAGGGCAAGGAACGATCCCCACCGTCATGCCCGGCTCAAGGCCGGCCACTCTCTCCTAGGGTCGAGGCACAGAGCAGGGTATTGCGGTCATGACCGCCAATAACCCGCTCGGCTTGCCAGGTGGCAAATGCGCCGAGCGACCGCAGTTCAGTCATCGCCGCCTTCGTCGCTATCAGCGCCGTTTCGCGTCACGCTCGGTGTTTGTCCTGTCTTAGACCGCCGAGATGATCTTCGCGCACGTTGAATGAGAGCCATCACCTACCCGCCGCTTCCTCGACCAGGATCGGCTGGCCCGCTCAGTCGTTTTCACCGATCCCAGCCGCCACGACGCTAACGATGCCGTCAGCGGGCGCCCGCAACACCATCTTGTCGAGGCGGCGCTAGAGCACGGTGACAGCGGAGGCCGCGGCCGTGTGCGCCGGTCCCGAAGAGGCCTAGTGGAAAGGCCGCGATGTGCAGAAAAGGTCGGACCCCTGAGGCCACCGTTACCCTCAGCATCTCCCTCGATTCAAACGGATACATTGTAGTGTCAAATGCGCAATTATGCGAAGGTGTGGTTGAGATAAGTTCAGAAGCTTAGCAGTGAATTCGGTGCGTGAAGACTACCATTTTTTATGGCGAGCATGAGCTGTGGAAGTTAATTCAACGCCCGCCCCGCGCGATGATGGCCATGGCGACGGTGGATTGTTGAAGCGTCTGGTTACTGGGTCAACCTCTGTCCTAGGAGTAAGCGGAGGCATCGGCCGACGACTTCTTATTCGTGTTGTTCTCTTCAGCTCGGTCGTCACATTACTTCTGACGCTCACGCAGCTTTATTTGGACTATTACCGCGACGTCCAGGCGATCGATGTACGAATGTCAGAGATTGATAGCGTGTACAGTCGAAGCCTGAGCGACGGTCTCTGGCGACTGGACGAGCGTCAGCTACAGTTGCAGGTCGATGGAATAAAGAATCTGCCTGATATCCGCTACGTAGAACTGCAAGAGGTCGCCAATCCGGCCCGGGCTCTTCGGGTCACTGCCGGCGTGCACGATGCCAACGCGCCTGCACGCCAGGAGTTCAAGATCTTTTACAGAGACCGCGATATGAACCAATTGCTTGGCATTCTGACCGTTGAAGCGACGTTCCAGGGAATTTATCGCAGGCTGTTGGGCACCGCAGCCGTCATCATGGTCAGTCAAGCGATTAAGACATTCCTCGTTTCGTTTTTTATTCTCTATCTTGTCTACCAGATCGTGACATCTCGCCTCACCGCGATCTCAACATGGCTTCGCAGACACGATCTTCCTAGGTCCCAGGACGCGCTGCGCCTCCGACATCGATGGAATCTTCCGGATGAAGTCGACCATTTGGTGGAAGCATTGAACTTAAGAGACACGGCTCTGCGCGAAGCTGAACGGCGAACCTCAGAGTCCCAAATGCAACTAATTCATAGCAATCGTATCGCCACCATGGGGCAGCTTGCAGCTTCGTTAGCTCACGAAGTCAATCAGCCGATCGGGGCCGCGCTCATCAATGCTGGTACCGCGCAACGTTGCCTAGCTGCGTCTCCACCAGACCTGACCAGGACGAAACACGCGATCGACCGCATCGTTGCCGATGGCAGGCGCGCTGCCGAAGTCATTGGACGGATACGCGATTTCGTCAAGAAGGCTCCAATAAAGAGAGAGCGTTTGGAAATCAACGACGTCGTTATTGAGATTGTCGGATTGATGCGTAGCGAGACGGCTAGTAAGAGCATTTTTCTTCAGACCCGCTTAGCCGATGATCTGCCGTGCGTTTACGGGGACCGCGTACAATTGCAGCAGGTCATCCTGAACTTGGTAATGAATGCTATAGAAGCAATGAGCGAACTTACCGATGGCTCGCGTGAGTTATCGATTAGCACGAATATTTCCCCTGATGGCGGGGTGATCGTGGCGGTCAGCGATTCCGGGCCTGGTCTCGTCAACCCCGAGCCAGTTTTCGATGCCTTCTACACGACCAAACCGAATGGCCTCGGTATGGGGCTATCGATTTGCCGCTCGATCGTCGAAGCGCACGGCGGTCGACTTTGGGCGATGCCGAACGAACAACGAGGAGCCGTTTTTTGCATGGCGCTGCCTGCGGGAGAACGAGAACAACTGATCGGCTCACAGTAGCGGAGCGCTCAGACGAAAGGTGATAAAAACGCCTGCCTTTGCTTGGCTGATCGGCAAGATTTAGTCCAGTTTGGGGCGCCAAAAGCTTGGCGATCGGAGTTACTGCTATAGTGGCCGGCGAAAAACCCACAATGCTCCTTCAATCTCTTTAACTATGGCAACCCTGATATCGGGTTCTGCGGGTTCGCGTTTATACTGTCGTCCGGTTCTCGTTCCACTGTGATGATTATCAGACGTGGGGGCACTTAGATGGCGGGAGTGGTTTGCTTTCAACGCATTCTGTTTGTCGTAATCGGCATTCTATCGTCACTTGGCGGAAGTCCGTCCATGGCTGATCCGTTGCGGCTCGTCACCTATCCTTTGCCGGGTTACACAGAGTTGGGCGATGGTGAAGCTCCGGGATTCAGCGTCGAAGTTCTTACCCGTGTGTTTGCCGCAATGGGTCAAGAAGTGTCATTTGAAGAATTTCCCTTATCTCGCGGCTGGGAGATGGTTGTCCGTGGTGAGCGGGACGGATTATTTGTCACGCTGCGGCTGAGCCAGCGAGCTCAAGCCTGTAGCTTTGCAGATGAGCCGCTAAGACGGGAGCGGTGGGTTTTGTTCGGGCGGAGCGCAGATGTGCGAAATCTCAAGTTTTACACGCTGGATGATCTTGATGGAAAGAACGTTGCGATTACCCGGGGCCTCTACGCGTGGCCAGAGTTACAAAAGTTCAAGCGCAAGCACCCCGACATGGTCGAAACCACCGATACCGGAATGCTTTTCAGAATGCTGGCCGCGGGCCGTTTCGACTACGGGATTGCCAATCTGACCGTCGGAGCACGACAAATTAAAAAAATGGGCCTGTTCGACATAGAGCCAATATTGTCTCCGAGCGTAATGGAAGATGATTATCAAGTGTGCTTCAATAAGGCACGCGTTCCATCCTCTTTAGTCGAAGCATTTTCGCGCGCGTTGCGGCTGTTCAAGCAGACGCAGGCGTTCCAAGCGATATCTAGAAAGTATTTTCCTTGATTCAGCCCAATGGAGGGTACCGATCGAGATCAACGCTTGTTGGGAAAGCTGAAATGGACCATCACTAGTGCTGCGCAGAGTGTTGGGTTTGCAGAATGCCACCCGAAGCCTACAAGCTATAGTCTCTCTGCTCCCCTCTCAGGTGGTCCTCTCCTATAGCTCCACGCGCCCCGCCAAAAAGCTGATCATTCCATTTGCCTGGACCGTGCGCCGTTGCTCAGCAGGACAAGTTTTTGTTGATTTAACCCCATGATGAGAACAACCGTATCCCCCGGATGCTGTTAGATGGTCAGCGCCGCTGTTTGCGGCGAAGGGGACAGCGATGCATTAGGTTTGCTCATCGCGGCATCGCGTGAAAAGTCACGGAAAATATCTGCGATAGATCGCCTGGAATGCCTCGGTCTGCTTAAACTGCTTCAAAGCGTCCGAGAACGCGTCGACCACAGCGGGCGCCACCCGCTCCTTACTGAAGCATATATAAATGCCACGTTCTACGACACTACGCGACAAGAGTGGCGCGATCTTTCCGGATAGTCCTATTCTCGCGATCTCACTCATTCCGTAGGCAAGGTTCAGGAGCGCGTAATCGAAGCGACCGGCTGCCAGCATGCGCAGGCTCTCCGCCGTGTCGTCGTTGGTTTTGACCATGTTGTGGTGATCGCTCAAGAACTTTGACAATGCCGGCGAGATCGCTTGTTCAGATACGCCAGGTTCTGGGTCGTGAATAGCGACGTCATGCCCAACGAGATCGTAGAACGATGAAAACTTCAGTTTCCCGATGTCCGCGGTGCGCACGAAGAAGACCCACTTGTCCTGCACCAAAGGCTCGCTTGGAAATGAGCAGAACCGCTCTCCTTCGCTAGTTCTTAGGGTAGCGAGCATTCCATCACGCTCGCCGCGCGCAACCATCATCCAAGCATGCTTCGTTGCTAAGAGTTCGAAGGAGACGTCCTGCCCCAAGCTGTGAAAGACGTCTCTGAGGACTTCGACGCCGAATCCCGGCGCATCGGCTTTTCCCGAAGGGCCCAAATATCCATCATTGACGAGCCGCAACGTTTGCGCCGCACCCCCACTCCCGCTAAGTGTCCAGACGATGGCGATCGCCATGCAAAACAAGCGCGGAAACATGATCAATCCGAGATCGTGAGCATTTCGCATGCCGACAACCACCATACTGCAACGGGATCTGTGCAAGTTTACAGAGTATTCGAGTAGAGGTGAGACATCAATTGTGTGAGCATGTCCACGCAAAGACAAGTTTGCCGGGTGACGGGACAGGCCGCTAACGCATCGATCGATTCGACACTTCTCTTGTGAGACAGGAAGGTTCGCGTCTATCGAGAGGCAGTCAAGTATCGCCAGGCCCCAGCCGAGGATCTGCGCGTGATGCAGCACACAGCGTTTCCCGGTAGGCAAACTTTCGGGAGAAATCGATATGGACGCCTCCAAAAAAGACGGCCGCAGGATCCGCTGAAGCGACGAACGACGGTGAGGAATCGCGCCTTGCCTTTCCATACAGCCCAGCGGTTTGGGCGTGGGATCGTCGATCTGCTGCTCGATTGTCGCAGCACCCGCGGTCGATTATGGGCCGCGCCCACCCAGCCTCATTGCGTCGTCTTTGCACTGACGCTGCCGATAGTGCAAAATGATTGAAAGCTTAGAAGCGTCTGCGCCTAAGGCCTCGGGAGGTTATTTTAGTTCGTTTCAAACCCGTGCCCCTCCGCCGGCGAGTAAAGGTCGATGGAGGCCGTCCATAAAGCAAAACGGAGATCTAGGAACGATGCTCCTAATCACCACGAGATTTGAGAATCGTAAACTTGAAGCGACCCATCTGCACGGCGCTCTTTCCAAAAGCTCGTGAGCCCTGATCTGGCGCAATGAAACATTGGCCCCCTATTCCCGACGCAGTTGCCGCACATTGTTCGTAGTTAGCAAACCCACAATAGGATCCGTGGGTATACCAAACCATACAGTAGTGCTCGCTTGGCAAAGGTGAAGCGTCGCACGTTGCAGCATTCAATATTGGCGTCAATCCTGTCCCGCTAAGGGCGGCGACGATGGCCATCTTATGGAACTTGTTCATAGGTATCTCCTCGCTTGCTTTGGGCTTAGAGTGAATGAACACCAGAAAAAATCGACGCAAAGAAAGCATGAGCTCGCTCATACCTGCGTATGTGTGCCCACTAGCGCGGCGCGATGATTGCGCTTTGTCATGTGCGGGCTCTGCCAGCTCAAGGCAGTCCCTGCGCATAACGCAAACGTATGGATTTGTGCACCGTGGGTCTGATGTGCCGTTCGGGTCGGCGGTGATATGTTGTTGTTGAAAGGAGCGCAGCTAGGTGTCGAGCCGCACGAGACTGAGATGTGGTCGGAAGGAGGAGGCGTTTGAGCCTTGTTTATGTTGTGGCGACCGCTCTTCGTCATGGATGGGCATTGGTCTCCGGTAGCCTCATTGCAACTCATAACCATCGGCTGCCGGGCTACTCGGATCTCGGCAACAAGCATGCGCCGGGGTTTAGTGTGGAGGTGACCGAGCGGCTCTTCAGCGCCAGCGTTAGCTGCCGGTCGTGGTTACCTGCGCTTGCTTCTGATCTGAGGGCATCGCGGAAATTACTCTGCCAGCGGCTGCCCTCTGAGCAGCGCCCCCGCAAGGTTGACCGCCGCGCAGATCGATCCATTGTTGGATCACGCGTACATGGCGTAGATCCGATCCTCTCTGAGTGACCTTGGTACGGAAGGGAAACGCTCCGGGTGGAGCGCTCGGACCTCAAATCCGGGTGAGGCATTGAGAGGTTGTCTCAGGCGGGTTCAAATTCCGCTCACTTCCACCATTCTCAGAGTTCGTCTGAATTGCAGCCGCGCCGAGAAGTGCAAGACTCCGATCGATATCATTTCCTGTATAGACGAATGAAGTCATCGGCCGTCACCGGGGTAGCAAATGATCGAAGAGGGAGCGGCCGTCTCCAGGAATTCCTCATCTCAAAAGAGACTTTGGCTTCAAGCAAAGGCGGAGCGCTTATCGAACGCTGGCCGTTGGCGGCCTGCTGCACTTCTGAACATCAGCCGCCAACGCCGGAGCCGTCGCGCCTCGCATTCCGCTCGTGATGACGGCGCCGAGCGCTCAGAGCTCATGAACAATAGACGCCGTCTTGACGTGAAGGCCCACCACTCTGGCGAAGTGCGCGAACTCCCATCGACCCTTGGTGACCGCTCTGTTGCGGCCCTCTAGCTAGCTGTTCCCTGGCTGACGCATCGCGAACATTAGCTTAGCGCTTGGCGATGCCCCGCGGTTTCTGCTTCCGGCAGAGTTAATCTGTGCCTTGCTCATCTTCTTGTAAGAAGCAATACGCAAGCGACCCCGCTGCGAAATCTGCCGTCGCGCCTTGGACATTGTCCGAGCCTTGACCCGACAACTCTTATCAAGCGCGCGGCAGCATTCGAAGACCTCTTTGCTGACTGCAAGTGAATATTTCTCACTTGGAAGGAATGGTTTTTAGCCGATACAAACTTCGTTCCGCCTTGTTACGCCTCTGTCCTCTTGTAGCGGCCCTCTTGAGAAATTCCGCGAGAACTACCGCGTGATTTATTGCCTCATCGTGGGCCGCGTACAGCAACGTGGCCTTGCGGTTGCCAATGGCTTCCAGGATCTCCGTAACGGCCGGGTTCGATTTAAGCTCCTCGCGATAGCGCCGCTGGAACGCGTCGAAGCGGTCAGCGCGATGATCGAACCACGTCCTCAGCGAAGGGGTTGGGGCGATGTCTTTTATCCAGAGGTCTATAGCGGCGTCCGCCTTTCGCAGGCCGCGTGGCCACAATCGATCCACGAGAATCCGCTCGCCGTCACCGCGAGAGCGAGGCTCGTAGACCCTCTTGATCTCGATCGATCCCACGTTCCCTCCTCAAGAGACTCCGCCGTCGCGGCAAAAGCCTGAATGCGTTTACGTTGCTCAAGTTGGCAAATGTCGCTGATGCATTCTAGCGGTGTTCGGACTTCGCTCGATCATACCTTGATATGACCGATCGCTCCGAAGGCACAATGGCCCCCGCATCAGCATTTCGGGATGTTGAGGTTGGGTGAACCAGCAGACCTAGGAGTGTCGTATCGTGATTATCCGGACAAGTGCAGTGATACTGGCCTTCAGCTTGTGGGTTGGTGCGGCTTTCGCGCAGGGCGGAAAGCTGAATGATTCGCAGATCGCGCATATCGCGTATACGGCTAGCGTTATCGATATCGCTGCTGCGAAGCAGGCGTTGAACCAATCAAGCAACAAGGAAGTGCGGGCGTTCGCTGAAAATATGGTGCGCGATCATCAGACGGTAAACGAGCTGGCGCTTGGTCTGGTCAAGAAGCTTAACGTTACACCTGAAGATAACGACACGAGCCGCGGCCTCTCGAAAGCGGGTGCGAGTAAGCTGAACGAACTCGGGAACTTGAAAGGCGCAGAATTCGACAAGGCGTACGTCTCGAACGAGGTTGCCTATCACAAGGCAGTTGATGACGCTCTTGAATCGACGCTCATTCCGAGCGCGACCAACGATGAACTGAGGGGTCTGTTGCAAACCGGTCTGAAGATCTTTCAAGGACACGAGCAGCATGCAGAACATCTTATGGCAAGCCTGAGATAGGGGCGGCGCATGGAATCGAAACGGACCTTGCCGGTTCTCTGCCTCGCAATCTTGCTCGGTGCGGGTTCCGCGAAGGCGGAAGTCATTGTTGTCACGATGGATAGTATGACGATTTCCCCTCCGGAAGTTTCCGCGAAGGTCGGGGATACGATCCAGTGGATCAACAAGGACCTGTTCGATCACACCGCGACTGCCCGGACCGGAGACTGGGACGTGGTGATTCCGGCAAAAACAACTGCTGCGACGGTCCTTAAGAAGGCGGGGCCTATCGCGTATTACTGCAGATTTCATCCTAACATGAAGGCCATGATCCGGATCGAGCAATGAGCCTCGACTGGCGGCGGCGATGACGCGGAGTGAAATCGCATTTAATAGAGCAAAATAGTCGAGCCCGCTATCATACGGCTACCGCGACCCGTTTCGCATCCGTTGACCCACTCGAGAGTCCTCCCTGACTTGGCTCGCCCCCAACAGGCGAGCCGCTTTTTTCGCGAGACGCGATTTGGCCATACAGAAGCAACCTGTCTCCGCAGAACGCGTCACCGCAAACTCGCATCGAGCCCCCTGAAATGCCGACGCCCTCGCGAGCAATGCGGTGATCTCTAGCAGCGCGACGCATTAGCGAGCCACTCGTGGCAGATGAGCGGCGATCGCTCCCTGCGTTTCTTCCTCGGGGCATCGTGGATACATTGCCGCAAGGGAGGCTCCGCTCAACAACGTTCCGCGCGAAGTCAGACCCCCACGCTTATCGATCCACCGCTGAATTTCGCTTGGGTATAGCGAATACAGACGGTCGGTAGCTTCGCGGTTAGTTTGCCTACGGCCATGGGGGGCAGGGTTGTAGGCCGCATGGAACAGAAATTCGGCGCGGGAAGTGACGCATATCTTGTCACGAGGAATAATGCCGAGGACGATGGTGCAGGCGGATGCGCAGTACCCGTCGATAACAATCGCTTCGCCCCTGGCCCGCAGACGTTCGTACCGGGCAACATAGTCTCCGATCCAGCCGCCGGGATCATTCACGATCCGCACCTCGGCATTGCAGCCGTCGGCAGCCATAAGCAGGAAAGCGGCCAGAAGCAGGCTCATGGTGCTCTTTGTGATCACATTGGAAGCCAATCATATCGGGGCCCGAGGTGGAGTGCAGCCCTTAGTACGTCTACGAGGTGGATTAGTTGGATGCCGTGGGGCTTCCGCAGATGAGGGTCACCGCTTTATGAGCGATCTCCTTCAAGTCCGCTCGTCGAGCTCCGGCTCGGGCTCGAATTGCGATGGTGTGCATGGTGGCTGACGCAAGCAGCGCAAGCGCCTCCGGATCAGCATCTTGCTTCAACTCGCCTCTCTCCCGCGCCGTTCGAAACCGGGCTTCAAAATCGGCGTCGAGCATGCGGAGCCCGGCGGCAACACTCTTCCTGATCTCCGCATCTTCGACCGCCTCGGCCACCGCTGTCCCGATCACAAAGCAGCCGCGAGCGGAACCCTTGCGCGAAAAATAGAAGGACAATGCTGTCTCATAGGCAAGCATCAGCGCTTGGGCCAACGGACGCTCCCCCACGAGGGCCTCGCGCGTCGCAGCCAGGGTCATTTCCCAATATCGGGCGAGGGCCTTGAGATAGAGCGCGTGCTTGTTGCCGAATGCCGCGTAGAGGCTCGGCGGGCTCATTCCTGTCGCAGCGGCGACCTTGTCCAGCGGGGTGCCCGAATACCCGCTCCTCCAGAAGGTCTCCGTCGCCTGCTTGAGGGCTGCCTCCGCATCGTAGGCGCGCGGGCGCCCACGAGGTACCGCTGCTTTTTCGCTCTTTCGTCGGGGCATGTCGAAAACCCTGTCATTGCGTGCCGAGAGGTATTTATAACATCCGTTATAAAAAACAACCCGGAACCGCCGGACCCCGGTTGCATCTGCTACCGCGCGTGGCCGAATCTCCGATTGAATAGGCAAAGCCACCTAGCGCGCGCGCTATGGATGAACTCGACCAAGACAAGTGTTTTGTGGAGGGCAGGCCGCCGAGAAGCCGTTTGTCGTGGAAAGAAAAAGGCCACTGGTTGCTTAGTGATCGCCTATATCGGACCGGACCTTGCCGCGAAACACCCAATAGGACCAGCTCGTATACATCAGGATCACCGGCAGGAGAACGAGCGTTCCAACGAGCAGGAATGCCTGGGTGCGGTCGGAGGACGCCGCCTGCCAAAGCGTGAACTGGGGCCATACGATGAATGGGTAGAGGCTGATGGCGATTCCGAGATAGGAAAGTGCAAACAGGGCGATGCCCCCCGCAAATGCCAGGATTTCAGAGCGGCTGGAAAGCGCACGCCAGGTCTGAAGCGCGACGGCAATCGTTGTAATCGGGATCGGCGCCAGAAGCAGGATATTCGGAACGGAAAACCAGCGTGAGGCAATTGCCGGGTTCATGATCGGCGTCCAAGCGCTGACGATGCCAATCGCCGCTAAGACGCCGACCAGGCAAACCCGCCCCTGACGGCGGGCGGTTTCCTGCAAATCTCCTTCGGTCTTGAGAATCAGCCAGCCCGCGCCCAGCAATCCATATCCGAACAGCAAGGCGACGCCGGTGAGGATCGAGAACGGCGTCAGGCAATCGAACGATGAGCCGGAGAATGCCGTCCCACTGACCTGAAACCCTTGGACGATGCTGCCGAGCACCACCCCTTGTGCAAAAGTCGCCACGCCAGACCCATAGTTGAATGCGTGGTCCCAGAATGTCTTGTGCTCTGCGTCTCGAAACCGGAACTCGAAGGCGACTCCGCGAAACACCAACGCCAGTAGCATGACCAGAATTGGAAAGTAGACCGCTGGAATGATGATGGCGAACGCCAGGGGGAAGGCTGCGAAAAGTCCGAGGCCGCCGAAAACCAGCCAAGTTTCATTGCCATCCCAAATGGGCGCGATGGAATTCATCAGGATGTTGCGCGCGGCGGCATTTTGCGCAAAGCCGTATAGAATGCCAACGCCAAGGTCGAAGCCATCGAGCAATACGTAGAGAAACACTGCGCTCCCGAGGATCAGGGTCCAGATCGGCACAAAGTCCAATACGTGCATCATGGCTCGCGCTCCGCCGGGATCGCGGCGCCCGCCAATACCGGGGCTTTGGGCCTTCCCCCCGCAATCGTTGCGTCTTGTCCAACCTGTGATGCCGGCCCCGCGCGAACAATTCGCAGCATGAGCAGCAACCCAGCAGGATACATGATCAGATAGACGGTCATGTAAGCGGCCAGCGAGATGACGACGTCCCGACCGGTCAATGACGGCGAAACAGAGTGCGCGGTTCGCAACAGGCCGTACACAGTCCACGGTTGACGGCCAACTTCGGTAACGGCCCAACCGGCGATGACGGCGATGAAGCCGATCGGAGAGATCAGCAGACATGAAAGAAGATACCAAGGCGTTTCCATGAGCCGTCCACGCCAGCGCAGCCATCCGCCGATCAGCACGACACCAAGCATCAGGACACCGCATCCGACCATGATCCGGAATGCAAAGAACGGGACTGCAACAGGAGGCCGCTGATCGGGAGAAAAGTCCTTGAGGCCTTTGATCTCACCTCCGAGTTTGTGGGTCAGGATGAGACTTCCGAGGCCGGGAACCTCGATCGCGGCACGGTTGCTCTCGGCCTTTTCATCTGGGATCGCAAACAACGTCAAAGGCACGCTCCGGCCGGTTTCCCAGCGCGCTTCGATCGCAGCCAATTTCGCCGGTTGGTGTTCCAGTGTGTTGAGACCGTGGTGGTCGCCAAGAAAGATTTGCAGCGGCACCAGTGCGGTCAGGAGCCATAACGTCATAGACAACATAATCCGGCCTTCCGCCGGAAATCGTCTGCGCCGTATCAGATAGGCGCCGGCCCCGAGAGCGACAAAGCCGGCCGTGATGAAGAAAGCGACCACCGTGTGAGACAATCTCGAGAGAAAGGACGGATTGAAGATGATTTTTATCCAATCCACAGGGTAGAAACGTCCATCGATGATCTCGTAACCGGCCGGCGTTTGCATCCAGCTGTTTGCCGACAGGATCCAGAAGGAGGAGAACAGCGTCCCGGCTGCCACCATTAATGCTGCAACAAAGTGGGCCCAGCGGGGCACCACCGTTCGCCCGAATAGCAGAACGCCCAGAAAACCAGCCTCAAGGAAAAACGCCGTCAGGCCTTCGTAGGCGAATAGCGGCGAAAGAACATTGGACGTCGCGTCAGCGTAGCGGCTCCAATTGGTACCGATTTGAAACGGCATGACGACACCGGTGACGACGCCCATTCCGAACGCAACTGAGAAAATCCGGATCCAGAACATCGACACCCGTAAATAGACATCGCGCCCGGACACGAGATGAAACCCTTCGAGCACCGCGATGTAGGCAGCTGAGCCCACAGTGAATGCCGGGAGCAGGATGTGCCAGCCGATCACCCAGGCGAATTGCAGTCGCGACATGAAAACTGGATCAACATCCATTCCGAGGACTCCCGAAACAACTTGGTGTTGCCGCCGTTCAAAGCTGTCGACTGGATAGCGATCCGAGGCGGTCGCGGTCGCGGCTCGTGACGCCTCTAGAAGCCCAGTTCGCTTAACCCAGGATGGACGTCAGGCCTGCGGCCCAAGTCCCAATGAAATTTGCGGTCAGCATTGGCGATAGGGTGCTCGTTGATGCTGGCGATACGCCGTTCCATCAGCCCGTCGGCGGCAAACTGCCAATTCTCGTTGCCAAAGGCCCGAAACCACTGGCCGCTATCATCGTGGTACTCATATGCGAACCGCACAGCGATGCGATTGTCCGCGTGGGTCCACACTTCCTTGATCAGACGGTAGTCCAGTTCGCGCGTCCATTTGCGCAAGAGAAAGGCTTCGATCGCCTGGCGGCCGTTGATGAACTCCGCCCGGTTTCGCCATCGGCTGTCAGGTGTGTACCCGAGTGCGACCCGCGTTGGATCTCGTGAGTTCCAGGCATCTTCGGCAAGCCTTACCTTCAGTGCTGCGGTAGTAACATCAAAGGGCGGAAGAGGCGGGCGGCTCATCTGTATTCTCCTGAAATTGAGGGATCGTGGTCGAACCATTTCAACCCCGTTAATCAATGATAGCGCCATCAGCTCGCTGCACGAGATGCGCCCGCGATGGCGCGGGATCGAAGGGCTCGGCGAAGTATTGGGTTTCCCGATTTACCAACCCGTCGCGAAACTCCATGATGCTCACCGCATAAGAGGGCTGGCCGTCATAGGAAAGCACGAACTCCGTGATCCAGAGATCGCCGGCACCGATTATTCGGCGGACTAAAAACCTCTTCTTGTTTGGCTGGAGAAACCGACTCTGCTGAATGTTGCGCCGACCGCGAATCCTCTGGCCCGATTGTGGATAATCAAGCAACGCATCCTCGTGATAGATTTCATGCTCAACGTCGAAGTCGTTCGCGTCCGAAGCATCCCAATGGCGCTGCAGCGCGGACCGCGCGGTTCGATCGTCCACCTTACCCTCCTCGTCTGCCATCCGACCATCGCCCCGCAGATCGTTGCCTTCGTTGCAGTCAAACGCGGTCCCCTGCAGTAGGACCTATTGCCCGAGCGAACCATCGTCGTCTCGTCTTGCTCGCTCATACCTTGATATGACCCGCTTCCGTCCAGGGTTGTATAGCTCGATAGATGGCTTGGGGTTAGCGATGTCGTGGAGGGTTCAGATCGCGCCGTGAAGGAGGTGTGAGATGCTGCTTCATCTGCCAATCGTGCTGCTGACTACACTTTCAGCTATCCCCGTCTCCGACCAGGTGCCCAAGTTCGATATTGCCAAGGAATGCCGCTTCGAAGGTGGGGCGTCCAACGTTGTCGAACACTGCACGCGTGACGAAACTGAAGCCCTTGAGAAACTCCAGGCGGAGTGGCCGCAGTTCGCCAGAGCCGACAGGAGTGCTTGCCTGGCGGAATCGACGGGTTCTGGGTTCAAAAGCTACGTCGAGTTGATCATCTGCCTGGAAATGGCACGGGATGTCAGGAAGGCCGACGCCAATAGTTCGTCTGCGGGCCAAGTGAGGCCCCCCGCGCGACCCGATACGAGTGTGCTCGATATACGCGACTGACAAGTCGGCAAGCGATTTCGGTGGGAAGGAATTTGTGAATGCTCGAAACAGTCAGACATGAAGGAGCGGCAGGTCCGACCGAGGGACCCACAAAGGCCAAAGCGGATGCCGCCGTCGATCGTGATAACAGTCTGAGTACGGTGACAGATCCCGTTGCAGAGTCGCGGCCGACCAACCGGCGGTTTACGATGCGACGAAAGTTACTGATCGGCGTGCTCGGCGCGGCGGTCGTGGTTGCGGCGTTTTACGGTATTCCGTGGATCAGGTTCGCGTTAAGCACGGTTTCGACCGACGATGCTTTCGTGAACGGTCATATCACGCTCGTCGCGCCGCGTGTCCACGGTCACGTGGCGCGGGTGTTGGTCGATGACAACAATCGCGTCCGCAAGGGCGATCGTCTTATCGAACTGGACAGGGAGCCATTCCAGGACGCGGTGAATGTCAAGAAGGCGGCGGTCGACAGCGCGGAGGCGGATCTGCAGGCCACGAAAGCCGCGGTGCGCGGCATCGAAGCGCAGGCGATGAGTCGGCGCTGGCAGTTGCAGCAGGCCGTCGAGAGCGTCGGAAACCAGATCGCGCTCCTGCATGCCCGGGTCGCCGCGCTCAACAAGGCGAAGGCGACATTGACGCTGGCGCAGCAGGAATTTGATCGCACGGCGAAACTGGTAGTATCTGATACGGCAAGCCACGAGTTGTACGATCAGCGTCAGGCGGGACTTTTGATCGCCAAAGCGGGGGTCGTTCAGGCTTTGGCCGATGCGAACCAGATCCGTGTTTTCCTGGGTCTGCCGGCGCAGGCTGAAGACAGTCCGCATCTGGAGCAGGTGCCCCCCGATCTCGATCAGACCTTCTCTTCGGTGCTGCAGGCGCAAGCACAGCTGATCCAGACTGCGGCGGAACTCGGCAGACTGCACTCGTACAACCAGACCCCGAAGCAGATGCTCGACGAGTTCCAAAAGCTGGATCCCCAAGGCAACGTCGATCGCACCTTGGATCGGTTCGCCGCGAAAGCGCCTGCCGTCAAGCAGGCCGAAGCCAGGCTAGCTGCCGCCGAACGGGACCTTGCGCTTGCCGAACTCGACCTGAGCTATTGCGATGTTGTCGCCGAGATAGACGGCGTCGTCACGCGACGCAACGTCAATCCGGGCAATGACGTCCAGGTGGGGCAGAACCTGATGGCGGTGCGATCGGTGAGCGAGATCTGGATCGATGCCAATTTCAAGGAGACCCAATTGCCCGATCTACGGATCGGGCAGGCGGCCGACCTCTATGTCGACATGTACGGCGACGAGCAGGTATTCAGGGGTCGGATCACCGGATTCACCATAGGGACCGGGTCGACGCTCGCATTGCTGCCTGCCCAGAATGCCACGGGTAACTTCATCAAGATCGTCCAGCGGCTGCCGGTCCGGATCGAGCTTGAGAATTACGATCCGGATAAAAAACCGCTGTTCATCGGCGCATCGGTGGTCCCTTACGTCTACCTCAATAAGCCAACGAGCGGCCCGAATGCCGGCACATTTCTTCAAGGTTACGAGCGGCAAGCGCCGGCCAGCGGTTCGGCTGCTAGCCCAGCGGGTCTCGGCAAATGACCGAATTGGCACTTTCACCCTCTCGATCTCGGACCGACATAAACCCGTGGCTTGTAGCCGCGATCGTCGTAGTACCGACCTTCATGGAGGTACTCGACACCACGATTGCTCTAGTCGCGCTGCGATACATTGCTGGCGGCCTTTCGGCGACGGTCGACGACGGCGAATGGGTGATTACAAGCTATCTTGCCGCCAATGCGATTATCCTTCCGATTACCGGCTGGCTGTCGGCTCGGCTCGGGCGCCGGAACTATTTTCTGCTGTCAATCGCAGTCTTCACTCTCGCGTCCGGCGCATGTGGATTGGCCACCAGCCTCGGGCAACTGATCGTGTTTCGCGTCTTGCAGGGGTTGGCGGGTGGTGGTCTTCAGCCTTCCAGTCAAGGCGTACTGCTGGACGCCTTCCCGGCAGAGAAGCAAGGCGTTGCAATGACGTTGTTCGGGCTGGCTGCTCTTTTGGCGCCCGTGGTCGGGCCAACCCTCGGCGGTTGGATCACGGACAGCTATTCGTGGCGATGGGTGTTCTACATCAACGTTCCGGTCGGTCTCGCGGCGTTCGCAGCATGTTATGCGCTGCTGCGGGATCCTGACTATCTCGTAAGGGAACGGACGGAGTTGAGGCGGCAACCGGTGCGTTTTGATGGGCTTGGCCTCTCTCTCCTGGTGGTCGTCATGGTCTGCTGGGAGGTGATGCTCAGCAAGGGACAGGAGTGGGACTGGTTCAGAGATCCCTTCTGGCGTGTGCAGACTCTGGCGAGCCTGTTCACTTTTGGTCTGGTGGCGCTGATCTTCTGGGAGTTGCGCCATCCCGCCCCGGTGGTCAATCTTCGTCCGCTGCGAGAACGAAATTTCGCTGCATGTTGCTTCATTATCTTTTGCGCCTTCGCAGTCCTGTACGCCGCCAGCACATCATTGCCTGCCCTGCTGCAATCCCTGTTCGGTTATGATGCTCTCAGCGCGGGTTTGGTCATGTCGCCGGCGGGGTTCGGCGCGCTCCTGGCGATGCCATTCGTCGGCCGGGCACTTGGTCGCGGCGCTGACGCCAGATTGTTGCTCGCTGCGGGTCTGACAATCATGGCAGCCGCAAACTACTGGATGTCGCAAATGAACCTGGATATCAGTCCCCGTCAGGTGGTCTGGCCTCGCGTCGTGCTGGTGTTTGGGCTCTCGATGTGCTTTGCGCCCGCGAATGTGGCGGCCTACCTCTACGTCCCCCCGGGGCTGCGTGGAGCAGCCGTTGGCTTGTTGAGTTTGCTGCGCAACGAGGGGGGCAGCGTGGGAACTTCGCTAGCACAAACGGTTCAGGAGCGCCGCGATCAATTTCATATCCTGCGACTTGGCGAATCACTCGATTCCTTTAACGCCAATGTCGCCTCCTTCCTCGATCAGGCTCGGACAATCTTCCTGCAGCAAACAGGCGACGCCTCTGCCGCGCAGCAACTGGCCTGGCAAGCGCTCGAGAACTTACGGCAGCAACAGGCATCGTCACTTGCTTATTTCGACGTCTTTCTGTTGTTAGCTATCGCCGTGCTGGCGCCGTTACTCACGGTGCTGTTGATGAAGAGATCGGTTGCGGAAAAGGGTGCGCGCATCGGCGGTGAATAGCGATTGCCTTCGCGAGCGCATCGCGCGTGGCAACGAGGCTGGTCTCCCAGTAACGCGAGTGTGCTCGAGCACGAGCGCTTCGATTGCGTCGCCTCACACAAGTGAAGTCGGGTAGAGCGTCGTCCGGAGGATAGTGTGCTGGCGGTGTTCTGAGCATGAGATGCGTGACATCATCAGGAGGAGGCCTTGTTTTCCAAGCATAGCATGGCAATTGGTTCGATCGCGAAATCAATGCGGACAATGGGCAAGGGGTCTTGGGCGATCCTCGCCGCATTACTCACATTGTGTGCAGCGAGCGCCGTGGTTTGCTATTTGGGCTGGATCAGCGCAGCCGGCACGGACGTCTCGCGGGCCGGTTACGCCGCGCTCGTGCTTGGCGTGGTCTGTTCCCTTGTGGTCGGCGTTGGCTTGATGGCGCTCATCTTCTACAGCAGCCGTGCGGGATACGATGAGCCCGCAAGGCTGGTCAAGGATGACCAGTTTCGCGGGATTCGCGACTCTGATCGAGAATTTTGAAACATTCTGCCGAGCGCGATCCGCCTTCTGTCGCTCATACCTTGAGGTGACTGAACTCAACTGAGCGGTTTATGGCAATCGAAGCCATCATCTGGAAAATGCAGCGCTATGGCCCTGCGGATTCAACGGCGCTCCCATCTCCGCCCTCTCGCGGAAGAGAAGATAGCATGGGTAAGTGCAGACCGGCTCGGTCGACGTGTTGCCGGGATCCTAAGATCGTGTTCACGGCTTTGCGCGCAGTGTCTCTCAACTCAGCGCGGCGGGCACCGGTTTCAATGCTGTGCATCTTGGCGGACGCGAGCAGAGCAAGCGCGGCAGGATCGGCATCGGGCGCCAATTTGCCTCTCTTTGGCGCCGTATGGAAGTGAATCTCGAAACGGCTCTGGATCATCTGCAACCCCTTTGCCGCACCGTTTCGGATCGCAGTATCTTTGGCAGCTTCGACGACCACGGTCGCAATCACAAAGTACTCGGGCGAGTTACGTTTTCCTGAAAAATCGATCGATACCACAGCGTGGTAAGCATGCACCAGCCCCTCGTGCAACGGATCGTGCCGCGCCAGAGCATCGCGTGCGGCAGCTAGGCTCCTCTCCCAACAACGCGAAAGCGCTTTCAGGTAAATCGCGCGCTTGTATCCGAACGCGACATAGAAGCTGGGCGGTTTCATGCCGGTCGCTCCAGCGACGCTGTCGAGAGAGGCGGCGGAGTAATAAGCAAGCCAGAATTCGTTTGCGGCGGGCTGAGCGCGAAATTCCCGTTAGTAGGGCCTGGAACGCCCTCGTGGCCAGGCCCCGGTGGTTTTGCTATTCGCGTCATGCTCCAGGGCTCCGGCGTAGCTACGATGTATTTGTAGTCGTCGTTACAAAAACAACAGGAAACCATCTTGATTACCGAAGCGCAGCTGATTATTGTATGAATCGTTATAAAATAGGAAGGGCGTTCAATGGCAGCCAAACGATCGTCGATCGTCGGCAACTTGGGCGATCGCAAGGTGCCCGGTCAGGATGCAGAAGCGGGTGGATCGGTGACTGCGATGCGGCTGGTTCACGCTGCCGAGGCCGCCGATCGTCCGGTGGAAGCTGTAAGTTCACGGCAGCCGGAAGCCTTGAGCGAAGGGAGACGAGGTCCGAGCACGGCTGCATTGGCGCCGGTACCTGTGCCAGTCACCCCTGAGGCGCAGTCCGGCGGAGATCTTTATAGTCCCGTGTCAGAGCGCACTCCAACTGCTTCGAAGAGAAGCATCAAAGAGAGGCTCCGACGGCCCCTTATGCTTGCGCTGCCACTCGCGCTCGCTGTGTTGGGTTCAATCTATTACGTGCTCGAAGAGCCTTACGTCTCGACTGACGACGCTTTCGTTCGGGCTGCAAAGGTGGCCGTCAACGCCAGGGTCGCCGGCCAGGCCATAGAGATTGCCGTCCACGACAATGAGCGCGTGCACCACGGCCAGGTGCTATTCCGGATCGATCCTGAGTCCTATCAGATCGCGGTCGATCAGGCCGAGGCGCGGCTCGGCAGCGCGCGCCTGCAGATCGAGGCGCTCAAGACGACTTATCACCAGCAACAAGCCGAGCTGCAGTCTGCCAGGGATACGGCGGCGTTTGACGAGCGCGAATATGATCGCAAGAAAGCCCTTGTCGCCAACGATTTTACCCCTCGCGCGACTTTCGAGCGGGCAGAGACGGATCTCAAGGTGGCCCGCCAGCACGTGGCATCGGTTGAACAGCAGATCGCCAATACCGTGGCTGCCTTGGACGGCAATCCAAATATTGACGTCAATCGCCATCCGACTGTTCGAGCGGCAAAGGCCCAGCTCGATCGCGCCAAGCTCGATCTCTCATACACAATAGTGACGGCGCCCGATGATGGCGTGGTCACGAGGGTTGATGACCTGCAGGTTGGCAATTTTGTCAATCCTGGCAACGCTGTGTTCTCGTTGATATCGAGCCGCCGGGTCTGGATTGAAGCAAACTTCCGCGAAACAGGCCTTCCCTATATGCGTCCAGGTCAGGAGGCTACGATCAGCGTCGATGCCTACCCGGATCGCAGATTCAAGGCGCATGTCCTCAGCATGAGCCCCGGGACGGGATCGGATTTCGCGATCCTGCCGCCGGAGAATGCGACGGGTAATTGGGTGAAGGTTGTCCAGCGTCTGCCGGTTCGATTGGAACTCGATGAAATCGATCTGTCGAGGCCGTTGTTCTCGGGCATCAGCGTGACTGCGCGGATCAACACTGAACATCGCAGCGCCTGGCTGCGTCCGCTCCAGCCCGTGTTTGCCGGAGAGGCCAAATGAACATCGCGCTCCCATCGCGCACAGAAGTCGGCACCCGCGCGATCACCGTCGCAGCGCTGCTGGCGACTTTCATGGAGACAGTGAATATCTCGCTGCCAAATGCCGCTCTGCCTCACATCCAGGGCACGTTGTCGATGGCTGACGACGAGGTCGGTTGGGTGTTCACGGCCTACATCACAGCGGGCGCCACGATGTTGCCAATGTCGCGCTGGCTCGCCAACCGCTTTGGCCGAAAGACGGTTTATCAGCTGGCACTCGTGGTATTTTCGCTCGGTCTCATACTTAACACGTTGGCGACCACGTCGCTCCAGTTCGTGTTAGCCCGGATCGTTCAGGGGGCCGCGAGTGGCTTCCTCGCTCCGCTGTCGCTGATCATTCTGCTCGACGTGCTGCCGCAGCCGCGCCATGCGAGGATCAGCCTGGCGTGGACGGTATGCGTGATGCTGGGCATCAGCAGCGGCGCAAGCATTGGCGGCTGGCTCAGCGAATATCGCGGTTGGCATTCCATCTTCTACGTCAGCTTACCAATGGCCGCTTTTATTTTCCTGGTTACCGAGTTGTCGCTGCCGGAGAAAATCGAGCAGAGCGCGCCCTTCGATTTTTTCGGCTGGGGGACGATCTCGCTTGGCATGATCGGCCTGCAGATGGTCCTGGATCGTGGCGAGCGCCTTGAATGGTTTGCCTCGCCCGAAATCTGGGTCGAGGCGATAGCATCGTTCACGGGATTCTATCTTTTCATTGTGCACATCGCGACGACGGATAAGCATTTTCTCGACAAGGCGCTGTTCAATGACCGAAACTTTGTGCTTTCGGTAATCATGGTCTTCGCTGTCGGTGTCGTCCTGCTGCCGACGCTGGCCTTGACGTCCCCCATGCTGGAGAACCTGCTCCACTATCCCGTCGATACCACCGGCTACATGACCCTCACGCGCGGCGTTACGCTTGTAGCCGCCGTGGCGCTGACAGGCCTGGTCCGCACAGGAATCGACAATCGGTTGTTCATCTCGGCCGGCATGGCCGCCGTGATTTACGCGAATTGGATGATGCTCGGCTATTCGCCTGACATGGACTGGGCGCTGGCGGCTACCGCAATGCTGCTGCAGGGCGCGGGTCTCGGCGTGGTGCTGCCATCGCTCGGCAAATCCGCGTTCGCCACGCTTGACCCGAAACTCAGAGCGCAAGGCACAGCATTTTTCAATCAGTCCCGAGTCTATGGAAGCGCAATCGGCATCGCCGTCGTTCAGATCTTCTTCTACGGGAACACGCAGGCGATGCACCTTGCGCTCGCCAAGAACCTTACGCCCTACCGTGTGGCCGGCCATGCTGGAGCCGTTACCGACAGGGTAGGGCTCGCTGTGCTCAACGAGATGCTGACGCGTCAGGCGGCCGTCGTTGCGGTGATCGACCAGTTCGAGATCCTGATGTTCGCCATGTTGATCGTGAGCCCGCTGGTATTTTTTCTTCGCAGGCCTCGGACGACTGATTAGCCACTCGTGAAAGGAAGGTACGATCATGACGAAGGCTGACATGCTTCGGTACACCAAGATTCCAACTGGATCCGGTACGATCCCGGCTGCCGGGTTCGGGACGCTAATTCCGGATCCTGCCGCCACCAGAGCTGCGACGAGGGCAGCATTGGAGGTCGGGTTCCGGCATCTCGACGCTGCGGAACGCTACCGCAACGAAGACGCCGTCGGCGAAGCGATTGCGGAAGCGATAAACGCGGGCACGCTTCGGCGGGAGGACTTGTTCGTCACCACCAAGCTGTGGAATACCAATCACCGTCCGGACCGGGTCAAGCCTGCTTTCGATGCGAGCCGACGGCGGCTGCAACTCGAACATATCGATTGCTACATCATTCATACTCCTTTTGCCTTTCGACCCGGTGATGAGCAGGACCCGAGAGATGAGCACGGCCGTGTGATCTACGATCCGGGTGTCACGTTGACCGAGACGTGGCAGGCGCTGGAACGTCTTGTGGATGACGGCCACTGCCGCTCGATCGGCTTGTCGGACATCACGCTGGAGAAGTTGCGCGAGATCGTTGCGATCGCCCGGATCAAGCCCGTAATGGTGCAGGTTGAATCGCATCCGTATCTTCCCGAATGGGAGTTGCTCGACTTCTGTCGGCAGCACGGCATCGTGTTGCAGGCGTTCGCTGCATTGGGGCATGCGATGGAACCCAGTGTGCTGGCCGATCCCGTGATAACGTCAATCGCAAAACGCGTGGATAGGACGCCCGCCCAGGTCGCGCTGGCGTGGGCCGTGCAGCGGGGCACTGCATTCCTTACGACCTCAACCAAGCCGCGCCGAATTCACGAGAGTTTCGATATTTCGGAGTTGCCCGAAGACGCGATGCGCGAGATCCGGGAGCGCATCACCACAAACGTCAGATTCAATTCGGTGGTGGACACGGGTGTGCCCGGGTTCATTCCTCGAACCAAGCGGCCCGAATCGAGCGGAGCGGAGCCGTAGGTGTGAAGGAAGTCGCTGCCGTATTCTGTTTGCAGGTGAGAAGGCTTGAGCGGACCCAGCGCCTGCTGTTAGCCTTTCTCGCCAAGAGTTTGGGCAAATGTCTTGCCGTATGGATAAAACGAATCCTTGTGACCCTGTTGCCAGGCGGCCCTGAGTTCGGGCGTCGTGATGTCCCAGTCCGGCCGGCATTTTCTGCTGACGGCGCGCAGGTCCTGGCGGAGTTCCTCGATCGTCGGTCGTCCGAAGAACCAATATCCATCGTAAATCTTGTGAATGATGAGCCCGGGCTCAAGGACGATGACGTGCGGGATCATGGGATCGTTGACGGGATCGGTGTACTCCGCGATGTCGAGGTCCTTCTGGACGATGCGCCGCGGATCTGAGAGGAAGGGCCAGTGGGCGCCTATTCCATCGCGATTTTCATTGGTCTGGGTGATGTTGTCGGTACTAATCGTAACGAGCCGGCAATAGCCGACCTCCATCTCGCGATGAAGCTGCAGCAAACCCTCTGCCTGCCGGCGGTCTTTTGGGCAGAAGGCGCCGCGGCTCAGCACGAGGATCATGGGATCTGGTCCTTGCAGTACGGAGAGCTTTCGGTGCTTGGCGGTATGATCGCTGAGCTCGTAGTCATAAGAGGGCGCCTGGCACCATGTCGGATCGCATATCGATTCCTCCACATGTGAGCGTGTCGTTGATTTACCTCACGTGTTCACAGATCGAGTACGATGTCCTGCTCGGGTTGCGTACAGCAGATCAGGACGATCCCCTCGGCCGGGGCGTCGATCGGGTCTGGATGGTAGCCGACCTTGCCGGCGACAATCCCGGTTTCGCAGGTGTGGCAGACACCTGTGCGGCATGACCAGCGCACGGGCACATCGCAAGCCTCAGCCAATTCGAGCAAATTCTTGAACGACGGCCCCCAGCGGACATTGAGACCGCTGCGAGCGAAGGACACCATTGGTCCCGAACCGGACGATCGCGCCGGCAAGTGCGGCGGCCGGCGTGGTAAGGCTGCAATGCCTGGAGTGACGGATGGGATAGCGCCGAACATCTCGGTGTGAATCCGGTCGGATGTCACGCCCAGGGTCGTCAGGCCGGCATTCAGGTCGCTCATGAAGGACGATGGGCCGCAGATGTAAAAGTCGGCATTGAGCGGTACGTTGTATTTTTCGATACCCTGCACATTGAGACGCCCGGTAGCGTCGAAATCAATGCCGGGACGGTCCCCGGGATCCGGCACGCTGTAGCAAACGTGGCTGTGGGCGTGAGGCAGGCTTTCGAGGAACCCACGAGCTTCCGCTGCAAAGGGGTGCTCGTGTCCATTGCGGGCGCCATAGAGCCACCAGACCTCGCGAGGCGAGACGTCGGCAGCCAGCGCCTGAAGCATCGCGAGGACGGGCGTTACGCCGATCCCTGCGCTCAACAACACAACGGGTGTATTGGCCTGCCGGAGTATGAAATTGCCGCGCGCCGCACTTGCGCCAACAATATCCCCAACCCCGAGCCTCTCGTGGATGTAGCGGCTCGCGGCACCGTCGGCTTCTTGTTTGATGCTCACGCGATAGGATGAAGTTCCATCGCCTCCCGACAGGGAATAGCTGCGCATAAGCGCCGGCTGAGACGGCGGCTCCAGCCGCAGTACGACAAATTGCCCGGGCAGAGCGGCGGCGACAGGATGTCCATCCGTTGGCGCGAGCCAAAGCGAGATCACATTGACGCTCTCGCGCACTTTGCGCGCTATCCGAAACAGACGGAAACCGCACCATGCGGGAGCCGGTCCTGATGCCGCGCCGAGTCCGGCGTTACCGGTCGTCCCGCTTTGCATGCGCGCCTCGGTTAGCAGCGCTTCAAAGGACCTTCGCCAGCCGACGCTCCGCGCGGGAATGCGTAGCGCGCGCTCGAGTTGGGCGCGTGGATGGCCCGGCTTGTAAAGCAGCGCATCGATCTCCGACACACTCATTTGTTCGGGACCGGAGCCGACCCGCGTGATGTCGTCGCCGGCTTCGACTTGTCCCTCCTCGATCACGCGAAAATAGAAGCCGGGTTTGCCGTGCTTGACCACGAGGGCGGCCATGTCCGGCTCGGCCATCCGGATACCCAACCGGTAACAGGTGACACGCGGTTGAGTCACTTCGAACAAGGCGCCGCCGATCCTGTAACGGTCTCCGATACAGACATCGGTATCCGCGAGACCATCGACGGTGAAATTCTCGCCGAACTGCCCGTAGACGAAGTCGGTTCGTCTCAGATAGGTCTGCCAATAGCGATAGGATTCGATTTGATAGACGAATACCGCCCGGCGTTCGCCGCCGTGACCCTGCAAATCGCCTTGTCCGTCCCCGTCGATGTTGAGACGGCGCACCATGAGCGGACCGTTCACCGGAGTTTTCCAGATGCCGGTATGAACAGTCTGACCCTGCCACGGAATGTCCCGCGGCAGGCCGACATTGACCGAAAGCAGCCGCGCCATTCTTTTTCCCACCGTCCTCGACGTGATTGAGCCTAATCTCGGTTGCCGCTGCCGAATGTTATTCTTGGCCCAGCGGCCCTGGCGGCAAGCCATCGTCGCCGCGACGGCTCCACGGCACCGCGCCGAACTTCATGGCGCCGGTGCCCGGAGAACATCTCAGACAATACCACGACCGGATCGATCGAGAAGCCGAAGGCCGCTCGATGGATGGTTTGGCTTACACAGCTCGAGCGACGGCAGGTTCCGCCGCCTGGTTCACTGCCGCCATCAGAGTCTTTGCCGCAAGGCCAGAGGAGTGCGGGTTCTGGCCGGTGATCAACTGGCCGTCATGAACCACGTGAGGCGTCCAGTTAGCCGTCTTCGAGAAGGTGGCGCCAAGCCTCAGCATTTCGTCTTCGACGAGGAAAGGAACAACCTTGGTGAGGCCGACCTCTTCCTCCTCGCCATTGGTGAAGCCGGTCACTTCCTTGCCCTGAACGAGGAGCTTGCCGTCCGGCGCCTTGACGTGACGCAAGGCGCCGGTGGAATGACACACGATTCCGATCGTCTTGCCGGCAGAGATGAAGGACTCGATCAACTTGATCGAGTGCTTGTCTTCGGCGAGATCCCACATTGGACCGTGGCCGCCGGGATAGAAGACCGTGTCGAAGTCTTCCTGCCTGACGGTGTCGAGGCGGACGGTCTTGTCGAGCTGAGCTTCTGCAGCCACGTCATTTTCGAAGCGGACCGTCAGCTCCGTGCGAAATTCCGGTTCGTTGCTCTTGGGATCGAGCGGGGGTCGGCCGCCCTTGGGCGAAGCGAGGGTGATATCGACGCCAGCTTCCTTGAAGGTGTAGTAGGGCGCTGCCAGTTCTTCCAGCCAGAAGCCGGTCTTGCGTCCGGTGTTACCCAGTTGGTCGTGTGATGTGATCACCATCAGCACCTTCATGATATTCTCCTCTGTTGTGGCATTTTTGTTGCGGCATCGCATAGAGCCGTGTAGCACTTTGCCCGGCTGCTCCAATTCACTCTCCAGCCGAGGCTGGAGTGCGATCGGCCACATCGCGAGAGCAAGTGATACCGTTGATAGCTGACCGGCGGCAGCGCATTCATTCATACGATGAGAGCCGGCCGCTCATACATTGATATGAGCTAGGCCTTCCCAATGTTGGATGTTTTCAGAGGCGGCCGCCGATCACGATCCAAATGGGACAACCAGCCCCTGAAGATCATCGGTGAAGTCCATGGACCGAAAAGACCGCCCGAACAGAGTTAATCGACGGCGTTTCCTCGAGGTTTCCGCAAGCGTCTTGGCGAGCTCCCAATTCCTGCCAGGTCAAGCCGCAAACGCGGGGCTCGTATTCGAGAGACCGATAGAGGTCGCGCGATATGAGACGCCCCGAGCGCTTTCACCAGTAAAGCAGGTTGATGCAGGGTTGCTGAACGTCGGCTTCATCGAAGCTGGGCCGGTCGACGGACCGGCAGCTATTCTGCTGCACGGGTGGCCCTATGACATTCACAGTTTCGCCGAGGTGACACCAAGGCTTGCCCTTGCGGGCTTCCGTGTCATCGCGCCCTTTGCGCGCGGATACGGCTCGACGAATTTTCTGTCGAAAGGCACCTTGAGAACAGGGCAGCCGTCTGCCTTGGCGGTAGATACGATCGCCTTGATGGACGCACTCGATATCAAACAGGCGACAGTCGCTGGCTTCGATTGGGGAGCTCGTACGGCCGATATTATCGCGGCACTTTGGCCGGATCGAGTCAAAGGCATTGTTTCCGTCAGTGGTTATCTCATTGGCAGCCAGGACATCGGAAAGATACCGCTGCCGCCGAAAGCTGAACTTGAATGGTGGTACCAATACTATTTCGCGACCGAGCGTGGTCGTGAAGGTTATGACAGATATCGGCGGGAGTTTGCCGAGCTGATCTGGAGATTGGCCTCGCCGAAATGGGCGTTCGACGGTCAGACGTTTGCCCGCACGGCAGCGGCGTTCGACAATCCGGATCATGTCGAGATCGTAATCCACAATTATCGATGGCGGCTTGGTTTGGCAGCGGGCGATCCTGGCCTCGATGCTCTCGAGGCGCAATTGGCCAAAGCTCCGCAAGTCGGCGTGCCAGCCATTACCCTGGAAGGCGACGAGAACGGCGCACCACATCCTGATCCCGCGTCTTACGCCAGCAAGTTCAGCGGCAAATACCTGCATCGCGTGGCGAAAGGCGGAATCGGCCATAACCTGCCGCAGGAAGCTCCGGAGGTTTTTGCGCGCGCTGTCATAGACGTGACCGGAAGCTGACGCACCCTTTCTCTATTGGGAACGCTGAGATGATACACCTCCCCGATCGACCGATACGAAAAGATCTCGGTACTGACTATTGCCAGGACCGCCGGCAATTTATCGGCAGAGCCGCAATGGGAGTTTTGTCGGCGAGTGCCGGTGGACTGTTGTCTCCCGGCGGAGCGTCGGTAGCTGGGAGCCCAGCCATTCATCCGTTTCGCGTCAATACTCCCGATGAGCAACTTGCCGACCTTCGTAAGCGTATTAGAGCAGCACGCTGGCCGGATCGCGAGACAGTCAAGGATCCATCTCAGGGCGTTCAGCTCGCAACCATGCAGGCGCTCGCTCGCTATTGGGCGAACGAGCACGATTGGCGCAAGGTCGAGGCGAGACTGAATGCCCTGCCACAATTCATGACGGAGATCGACGGGCTGGACATTCACTTCGTTCACGTTCGTTCAAAGCTTGACGGGGCACTGCCGATGATCATTACGCACGGCTGGCCCGGCTCGATCATCGAACAACTCAAGATCGTCGAACCGCTGACCAATCCGATCGCCCATGGCGCGAGCGGAACTGATGCTTTCCATCTTGTGATCCCGTCGCTGCCCGGACATGGATTTTCTGGCAAGCCACCGGCTCCGGGCTGGACGCCGCTCAGGATCGCCAAGACATGGGCGACACTGATGCAACGCCTCGGCTACACGCGGTACGTAGCGCAGGGCGGAGACTGGGGAAACGCCGTTTCCGAGTTGATGGCGCTGCAGCAGCCGCAAGGATTGCTCGGCATTCACACCAATATGGCGGCCACCGTTCCAGCCGACGTCTCCAAAGCCTTGTCGGACGGCGGACCATCGCCGGTTGGCCTTTCGCGCGATGAAAAGCATGCCTGGGACCAACTCGCCGACTTCTACAGGCACGGATTGGCCTATGCCCAGGAAATGTCAAATCGGCCGCAGACGCTTTATGGCTTGGCGGATTCGCCGGTGGGTCTCGCGGCATGGATGCTGGATCACGATATCCGCAGCTACGGCATGATCTCGCGAGTCTTTGATGGAAAGACGGAGGGGCTGACCAGGGATGATGTCCTCGACAACGTCACGCTCTATTGGTTGACAAACACCGCGATCTCGTCGGCGCGTCTCTATTGGGACACAGCGCAAGTTTCGACAGGTGGAGGTTTCTTCGATGTCCGAGGAGTGACACTTCCCGTTGCCGTAAGCGCCTTCCCCGACGAAATCTATACTGCGCCGCGGAGCTGGGCGGAGCGGGCATACACGAACCTCATCTACTACAACAAGCTCGAGAAGGGCGGCCACTTCGCCGCCTGGGAACAGCCCCGGCTGTTCTGTGAGGAAATCCGCGCGGCGTTCCGTTCCCTGCGCCAATCGATTTGAGCCAGTCCGCCGACGCCGTTAGGCGGACGCCCGTGTGTCCCAACAAAACCTGGAGTGCATCGCATGAATCGCCCCGAAAGACCGTTTCCGACAGGTGAGATCCGTCTCGAACGCCGCTTGCCCACGTATTGGCGCGTGACATTCGATCTTCCGCCGGTCAACATTTTTGGTCCAAAAGAGCTACCGCAGTTGAACGAAATCATCTCGGCGATCGAGAAGGACGAGCAGCTGAAGGTGGTCGTATTCGACAGCGCCATTGAGGGCTTCTTTCTCACCCATTACGACTTCCTGTCTCCGCTCGAGGAATCGAAGAGTGTTCCCCCCGGGCCGACCGGCCTCGAGGCACTCCCCGACATGCTGGTGCGCCTCAGTTGGGCACCGATCGTCTCGATCGCCTCGATCCGCGGGCGAGCGACCGGGGTGGGGAGCGAACTCGCACTGGCGAGCGATATGCGCTTTGCCAGCCGCGAAAAGGCAATTCTGTCACAATGGGAAGTCGGCGCTGGCCTGGTGCCGGGCGGCGGACCGATGGCCCGGCTTCCGCGCCTGATAGGGCGGGGCCGGGCGCTTGAGGTATTGCTCGGCGCCGATGACGTTCCGGGCGAACTCGCCGAGCTTTACGGCTATGTCAATCGTTCACTTCCAGACGCGGACCTCGACAGTTTCGTGGACGCACTGGCGATGCGCATCGCCTCGTTTGACCGAGCGGCGATCGCGGAGACCAAGCGGCTTGTGAACGTCGCAAGCCTGCCCCCGGACGTCGAAATCAAACCGGAATGGGATGCGTTCCTCGCCTCGCTCGGACGTCCCGCAACCCAGAGGCGGATCAAGAAGCTGTTGGATCGTGGCTTTCATCGCGCCGGCGACGTCGAAAACCGGCTCGGCTTTCACGTCGGTCAACTCGGCGATTGATGCAAGTTGTTCGCGAAGGAGAGTTTGAATGGTCCGGAAGGCGAGGACACCTTGAACGGCCCCGGCCGTGCCGGGGAAGGCGGGCTTTAGTGAGTCCAGCCTTCTGGACGAGATGCCCTATTCCTTCAAGAGCCGGTCTGAGAGTCGGAAGGTGACGAAGCCGGAAGGATTGTTGCGGCTGCGCATGGCGGTTGTTTCACAGCGTTCCTGGCCTTCGCTCTCCAGAACACCGGCTTCGCCGCAACGGAACGCAGCACCGAAAAGAGCCGTGACACTCGAGGCGGATGGTAGCGGATTCAGCATCGGTCGATCGACCTAGCCTTGCGCGTGAAGAATCTCAATCTCGAAGAGACGGTCTTTCCTCGCCTCGCGGCGGAAGCCAAAAAAGCCCTTCGGGTGTCCACCGTGCTCAACACAACGATCACACTAGCGAAGTTGAGTTGAAGGAGCGGAGAGTTGCCTCGACAAGAGGAGGAACACTCCAATGACACGGAAGCATCAGCCCGGTCAGACAGATTTCAAAGTGATCCTGCCCGAAGATATTGAATGGAAGTCATTCCCCGCATTTCCGTCCGAAGCGCGCCTCGCTGTAGTGGTCGGTCATCCGGCCGAGGCTGGTCCCTATGTTGTCAGGGTCAAGGTACCGGCCGGGACCGTCCTGATGCCGCACAAACATCCCGAGGATCGGATCTACACGGTCATGTCGGGAGTCTTTTACATCGGGCTTGGCGAAACATTCGATGTAAATCGCGTGTCGCCCTATCCGCCGGGCAGCGTCATCGTTCTGCCTGGTGAGACCTGGCATTTCCACTGGGCCAAGTCCGGCGAATACGGCACGCAGGTAACGGCCATTGGTCCGCTCGGCCTTGAATATCGTGACCCGCAAGACGATCCGCGCCATCGGCACGAGTGATTTGGTGAGGGCACTGCAGCCCTCAGTGTCGGCCTGACGCGCGCGCGACCGTTTGTTACTTGCCCGGCTTCTCAGGCTTCGTTTTGAGCGCGTCGGCCATCCGTACAAGCTCAGCCAACGTTCGCGCTCCCATTTTGTGCATGGCCGCTCCCCGATGGATCTTCACGGTGATCTCGCTGATGCCTAGGTCTCCGGCCACCTGCTTGTTCATTTTGCCTGCAGTGACAAGCAACATCACTTCCTGTTCGCGCGGCGATAGGCTGTCGAAACGTTCCTTCAGCTTTGAACCGACACTTTCGACGATCCGGCGTTGTCGATCGCGCTCGATCGCAGCCAAGACAGCATCGAGCATGTCCTGGTCGCGAAACGGCTTGGGAAGAAAGTCGACAGCGCCATGTTTCATGGCATGCACTGACATTGGGATGTCACCGTATCCGGTCATCATCACAACCGGAATTCCAACGCCGCTCCGGATCAAGCGGGTTTGGAACTCGAGGCCATTCATGTCTGGAAGCCTGACATCGAGGACGATGCAGCCAGGTCGGTCAGAAAGATTCGCCGATAGAAACTCTTTTGCTGTAGCGTAGGTCTGCGTCTGGAGCCCGACCGAGTCGAACAGCCCCTCCAACGCCCCACGCATTGAAGCGTCGTCGTCAACGACGTGCACAACGGGCGTCACGTTGGTTGCGGCTTGCATCCGTTTACTTTGACCCGATTTTTGCAGTCTTGATAGCACAACCGGGAACGAAGCCGGGATCACACCTTTGTATAGGTTGTCGCTCGCCGCACCGCCTTGCTTGCGAAAAGCGCAATTCCAACCATGCTTTAGCGGGCGCCTGGTGGCACGGCCGGAGCGTATATCGAAAACAGCGAGCCTCTGCCTTCGATCGACCGGACTTCGATGCGGTGACCCAGAACCTCGAGCGCGCGGCGGACGATCGACAGTCCGATGCCCAAACCGTTGCCGCGTCCGGGCGCAAGGCGCGTAAATGGCTCGAAAATCCGGGGTAATTGGTGCTCCGGAATGCCGATCCCCGTGTCGTAGACGTCGATCCTGATTTCAGGTCCTCTGCGACGGCATCCAATCAAAATGCGTCCGCCCGGCTCCGTGTATCGGATCGCATTGGTCAATAGATTGCGCAGGACGCAACCGAGTAACACCGGATTGCTGGCGACATCGATGTTTCCCGCAACAGCCCGAAGATCGATGCCCCTTTGAATGGCTGCGTCTTCCTGTTCGTATCGCAGCTGCCAAAACAGCGGTCCAAGTCCGACCGGGCCAACCTCTAGCGCGTTCTCACGTTCCGCCAGGTAAAACGCGTCGACCAGGCAATTGAGTTGCTCGGTCAGCTTTGTGGCGGCTCGTTCTCCCCGATCCAGCCAGGCCTGCTGCGGCATTTGTTCGAAGCGAGAGCGCAGCAGAGCATAGGTACTCTGGATAACCTGAAGAGAGTCGCGAAGATCGTGCCCCAAGATCCCGATGATGGTGGTTTGGAACTCCTGCGCGATGAGACCCCTAGCGTTCCGATCCAGCCGATTCGGTGTTGCTACGAAGCTTTCGATCGTTCTCATGATTTCCCCTTATGCGCGTTCGACAACATCGCAAGATCAGAGGATCAGAAGAGGCGCGTCGGCGGATTCTTGCTATTCTACGTTCCGGTATCTCCGATCAGCTCATCGTATGATTTCGATGGCACCGTAATGGCTGAGCAGAGAGCCGGCGAATAATTGGGTAGCGTGGTTCAAAACGTCGCACAGATCGCCCTGGAGAGGACTCCGCCTGTCCTAGAAGCCGTCGGCGCCTGTTTATCTCTGCTGTCGGCTGCATTCGATCAAAATTGTATTGGATATTCAATTATTTATTAGATCCGACCATGCGCCGATACCGGTTCAAACATGACTACAATCTTCCCGAGCGCGTCCGTCCCACTCGCAATTACAAGGTGTATATAACACTGTTGTATAATTTCTGAGCATTACCGTGCGTGCGAATCTTGGGTTCCCCGTTTCAACTGCAATTCGGGGTAAGGATGCTTTGTGCCAAGAAATCTCGAAATCGCAGTCATCGATGACGACGATTCCTTCCGGGTAGCTCTCGTGGAATCGTTGTTGTCGCTCGGCTATGAGGCCAGCGGATACGCCTCCGCCGAGGATTATCTCCATGCCATCGAGGACAGATCATTTGATTGCGTCGTTACGGACGTCCATATGCCCGGCATGAGTGGTCTCGACCTGATGAGGTGGTTGACCTCCCGGGGGGCAGCGACCCCTGCTGTGCTGATCACCGCTCGTTCGGACCCCAATCTTGAGGCGAAGGCCGCCGCCGTCAACGCGGTAGGCCTGCTCATAAAGCCGTTCGAGATGACCGACTTGATCGATTACATCGAAGGGGCCGTGAAGGCCTGAGCCGTCGAGTCCGCCGGGCCTAACCTCAACGTATGGGACCGGCAAGACCTGCGTTGAATGGAGCCGCGAAGTTTCTCGCATTACGCCTCTAGTCGAAGAGACAGATGGCCAACACCGGCGAGAGGCTCGGATGAATGCACCTACCACTTTCCAGGGAAACCAGATTGGAACGCCAGTTCGCTACGACCCGTCCGTTGAGCGTGTGGATGCGGGCGAAGTAGAGGCAATCAAAGGCCTGATCGCAACGATGCGATATGTTAACGAAAAGACGTTCGACGATAGTGGACATGCTATTCGATCTGTTCACGCCAAGAGTCATGGAATTCTTGAAGGATACTTTGAGGTAGACGCCAATCTTCCGCCGGAACTTGCTCAGGGATTATTTGCGCAACCGGGACGCTACCCCGCGGTACTGCGGCTGTCGACGGTGCCTGGGGACATCTTGGACGACAGTGTCTCAACGCCTCGCGGACTTTCGGTAAAAATCATCGGTGTAAAAGGGGAACGGCTCAGCGGATCGGAAAGTGACGTCACGCAGGACTTTCTGCTGGTCAATGGGCCGGCCTTCGGAGCGCCCACACCAAAGAAGTTTCTTCCGGTCATAACGCTGCTGTCGAAAACCACCGACCGGGTGCAAGGGCTCAAGAAGGCGTTGTCGCTGGTGATGCGCCAAGTGCAGCGAGTACTTGTGGCGGCTACCGGCCGTCCGAACCTGACGGTCGCAACTCTCGGAGGACAGCCCGAAACTCACATTCTGGGAGAAACATTTTACAACCAGGCACCTATTCGTTTCGGTGACTTCATCGCGAAAATCTCGGTTGCTCCGATCTCGCCCGAAATGGTTGACCTCAAGGACGCTCCGTTGAACCTGAACGGAGCTCCGAACGGGCTTCGAGAAGCTGTAGTCGAGTTCTTCAGGAAAAGCGGAGGGGTGTGGGAGGTCCGTGCGCAATTATGCACGGATCTGGAGCTCATGCCGATCGAGAACGCCGCCGCCGTTTGGCCGGAGGAAGCAAGTCCATACAGGCGGATCGGTCGCATCGAGGTTCCCCCTCAAACGGGCTGGAGCGAAGCAAGGTCATTCGCCGTCGATGACGGGATGCAATTTTCACCCTGGCACGGACTTGCGGCACACCGCCCGCTGGGTGGTATTATGCGAGCCCGGAAGGAAGTTTACGAGATGGCCAAGAAATTTCGCTCGGAACGCAACGGCCGTATCATCGAGGAGCCACGGGAAAAGCCCAATTTCGTCGACTAAGTCACGCACTCATAAGTCGAGGCGGCTTGGATCACGCGCGCTCAATGTCCGCTATGCTTCTGACAGCGGTGCGAAAGCGGACATCGCCGTAGGTTCGTGTGGGCCAGCAAGAGACATGGAGGGAAGCCGACAATAGTGGACGGCCGAGAGTGAACGTTCCAATTTGTTTGGGCGAGCATGCCCCAATCAGGGCGACGTTGTTGGGTGGCCGATATGACTATTCAGATCGAACCCCAGCACGCGATCTCGCCAAGTGAGATCGAGGAAATTGAAGACCGTCTGCATGAGCACAACAGTTATGTAACCGGGTGCCATGATGGACGAGCCTTAGGCTTTGTCATCCGCGACCGTTGGGACGGATGATCGGCGTCACGGCCGGCTATACGTGGGCAGGCAGTGCTGAACTGAAGCAGATGTGGATCGATGAAGCGTACCGGGGACGCGGTACGAGCGCGAATTACGCAACGCTTTTCCTTGAAAATATTTGCGCCAGTTACTGTCGGGAGATCGCTGAATTCCTCCGAGCCCTCCGCATACCGGACGACCCGTTGAAAATGCAGCGGTCGGCTTGGTTCGGCGTGGCTCTCCATGACTAATTTTGTTAGTCCGTGGTCGAGGTAGCCGGTAGTCATTGAGCCTCTCCGTTAGCCCCGGGCTCGGCTCGTTCGGGCAATGGGCTGAAAGCCTTGAAACGTTTACCATCCCCGATTAGGGAGCAAGCAGCAGGTCGCATCTACCAAGCGTAAAGGTGGACCAAAGGCGGACAGCCATCAATCTCCCGCGTGACCACAGTCGCGGTGCAGACTTCGTCATGGGGTCAAAGGCAGCGGTGAGTACGGTTCTGATATTCGTCCGGTCAATACTTGACGGCTGACCTTTGGCAGTCTCCGGCCATTGATCGGGCCCTAAGAGATCGATTTGCGCCTAGACACAGGTTACCGCGCACGAATAAAATGCTTCATGTTTAGCAATAAGCTGGCTGTGAACATTTGTAGGGCTGGAGAGATTGCATGTTCCGAAGTTCGCGGGGGAGACGTCCCGCCTTAGCAGCTACTCTTGCGGCGTTTGCACTGTTGTTTCCCTCACAACACGCCATAGCCGCAGGCAAGACCATCACCGCGGTGATGCATTCGGACCTCCGCATCATCGATCCGATCATGACCACCGCCTACATCACGCGTGATCACGGCTACATGGTTTACGATACGCTGATTGCGACAGACGCCAACTTCAAAATCCAGCCGCAGATGGCGGACTGGAAGATCTCCGACGACAAGCTCACCTACACCTTCACGCTACGCGAGGGTTTGAAGTGGCACGACGGAACGCCGGTCACCGCCGAGGACTGCGTCGCCTCTGTCAAGCGCTGGGCCGCGGTCGATGGCATGGGCCAGAAGCTCCTGGACTTCACCGCCAGCATCGAGGCGACGGACGCCAAGACCATCACGCTGAAGCTGAAGGAGCCGTACGGCCTCGTCCTCGAATCGATCGGCAAGCCGTCCTCGCGCGTCGCGTTCATGATGCCGAAGCGTCTGGCCGAGACGCCGCCGGACAAGCAGATCCCTGAGCAGATCGGTTCCGGCCCCTTCAAGTTCGTGCAGGGCGAATTCCAGCCGGGCGTGAAGGCGGTCTATGTCAAGAATACCGACTACGTGCCGCGCAAGGAGCCGGCCAGCTGGACCAGTGGCGGCAAGGTGGTGAAAGTCGACCGCGTCGAGTGGATCACTATGCCGGATGCGCAGACTGCGATGAACGCGCTACAGGCGGGCGATATCGATTTCATGGAAAACCCGACGTTCGAGATGCTGCCTACCCTCGAGAGCAACAAGGATCTCAAGGTCGAGACGCTGAACAAGTTCGGCTTCCAGGTGTTCGGCCGGATGAACTTCCTCTACCCGCCCTTCGACAACGTCAAGGTGCGCCGCGCGGCGCTGCTGGCAATCAACCAGAAGGACGTGCTTGATGCTCTGATCGGCAATCCCAAGTACTATAAGACCTGCGTGGCCTTGTTCATCTGCGACACTCCATTCGCAACCGATATCGGTGGCGAGACGTTGCTGAAAGGAGGCGATATGACCGCAGCCAGGAAGGCGCTCGCCGAGTCCGGCTATGACGGTACGCCAGTCGTCATCCCTGCGCCTATCGATGTCCTTTTGGTGAAGGCACAGCCCATCGTCGTAGCCCAGCAATTGCGAGAGGCCGGCTTCAAGGTCGACCTCCAGGCGACCGACTGGCAGACCGTTGTTAGCAGGCGCGCCAGTCAGAAGCCGCCGAAGGATAGCGGCTGGAACATGATCTTCACCAACTGGGCAAGCGCCGACGTGTCGAACCCGATTGCCAATCTCACGATCGGTGGTCAAGGCAGGAAAGGTGGCTGGTTCGGTTGGGCTGAAGATCCCAAGATCGAGCAGTTGAAAGACGAGTTCGTGCATGCTCCGTCGCTAGGCGCGCAGAAGAAGGTCGCGGTCGAGATCCAGCGGGAAGCGTACGATCAAGTGCTCTACATCCCGCTCGGTCAATATCAGGCGCCGAGCGCGTGGCGGAAGTCTCTAACCGGTGTGCTCGACGGTCCGGCGACGCCGATCTTCTGGAATATCGACAAGTCGGAGTAGAGAACAGCTGAGCCTCGGTCGTCGACGGAATGGCAACCCAACGCTCGATCAATTACGGGTCTCTACGGACGCGCTCGTCGTCGCGGCAGAAAGCGGCATTGGGGGCGGCGAGGGTGAATCTCCGGCGCGCCGGCCGCGCGCGGCGCAATCGGGCAAGCCATCCCAGATAACCTGGATCGAGATCAGGCCGTAGGAGTTGCTTCCGTGTCAGGAGACGGCAAGGCAGAAAGCACGGGTATCGTGCCGACGTTGGTGTCGCAGGGCCGCGACTCGCTTTTGCGCAGGATCAGACGTCAAGGCGCTAATGCACGCACACCGATCAACGTGCTCTCCGTCTCCGAGCGCGCATCGGCCAAGAGGCTCATTCACGAATACGAGTTGGCTCAACATCTCGACCGTGCCTGGGCGCTTCACCCGCTGGAACTTGCGCATGAAAATGGCCAGTCGACGCTGATACTTGAAGATCCCGGAGGCGAGTTGCTTAGCCATCTGCTGGATGGTCCGATGGACGTCGGGACGTTCCTTGGCTTCGCGATTTCCATCACGGTAGCTGTTAGTAGGATGCATCAACACGGTCTGGTCCACAAAGACCTGAAGCCCGCCAATATTCTTCTCGACCCCATTACGAAGCGGGCCTGGCTGACGGGTTTCGGCATCGCCTCGCGGCTGCCGCGCGAACGTCAGGTGCCCGCCCCCCCCGAGTTCATCGCGGGAACGTTGGCTTACATGGCGCCGGAGCAGACCGGACGAATGAACCGGTCAATCGATTCACGCACCGACCTGTACGCGCTCGGAGTGACCTTCTACCAAATGCTGACGGGAGGCCTACCTTTTGACGCCGTCGACGCGATGGAGTGGATTCATTGTCATGTCGCGCGACAACCGACCTCGCCGACCAGTCTTGTACCGACCGTGCCGCTGGCGATATCCGCAATCGTCGTCAAGTTGCTGGCGAAAGCGGCGGAGGATCGCTACCAGACCGCCATTGGTCTGGAGCACGACCTTCGCCGATGCCTGATGAATTGGCAGACTGGCCAGCGCGTTGATTCATTCGTTCTCGGCGAGCTAGATGTTCCGAGCAGGCTGCTGCTTCCGGAAAAGCTGTACGGACGTGAGCATGACATCAATACTCTGCTTGCCGCGTTCGACGGCGTATTGACAAATGGCATGCCAGAATTGGTATTGGTCTCTGGTTATTCCGGAATCGGCAAATCTGCAGTCGTAAATGAGCTGCACAAGGTTCTCGCTCCGCCGCGAGGACTATTTGCCTCGGGGAAATTCGACCAATACAAACGTGACATACCCTATGCGACCCTGGCGCAGGCTTTCCAGAGCATTCTTCGCCAGCTTCTTGGTGAGGATGAAGCGGAGCTGAGCAGATGGCGCGACAAGCTCATCCGGGCGATCGAGCCGAACGGCTTGCTGATCGCAGACCTCATCCCGGAGCTGAAGCTCATCATCGGGCCGCAGCCAGCGGTTTCGGAGCTTCCGCCTCAAGACGCAAAATCCCGTTTCCACATGGTTTTCCGGCGGTTCATCGCGGCGTTCGCGCGACCCGAACATCCTCTGGTGTTGTTCCTCGACGACTTGCAATGGGTTGACGTTGCCACGCTCGACCTGATCGAGAACCTGCTGACGCAGCAGGGCGTGTCTCACTTACTGCTTATTGGCGCCTATCGTGACAACGAGGTAGGCCCCGAGCACCCATTGATGGGAAAGATCGAGATAATCGCCGAAAGCAGGGCGAATATGCGGCACATCAGCCTGGCTGCCCTGGATAGCGATGATCTGACGCGGCTAGTGACTGACTCGTTGCGCTGCGAACCTCAGAGTGCCGCGCCGCTGGCCCGATTAATTTTTAACAAGACGGCCGGAAATCCATTCTTTGCGATTCAGTTCATTTCGGCACTGGTTGACGAGGGGCTGCTCGTTCTCGACTACGCCCGGGCGAGATGGTGCTGGGACCTTACGCGCATCGAGGCTAAGGGATACACGGACAACGTCGCGAACCTCGTGGTCGGTCGGTTAAATCGCCTTCCGGTCGAAACCCGGCAGGCGCTGCAGGAGCTCGCTTGCCTCGGCAACAGCGCTCAGGTGACGCTGCTCGTGATCATTCATGGGGGTTCGGAGAAAACGGTTCACGAAGATTTATGGGATGCACGACATGACGAGTTCGTCATTCGTTCGGAGGACTCCTACAGGTTCGCGCATGACCGCGTCCAGGAAGCCGCGTACTCCCTGATTTCAAAAGATCGGCGCGCCGAGACACATCTGAGAATAGGGCGTTTGCTCACAAGCCGCTTGCGACCTGCGGCGCGAGACGAGGTGATTTTCAATATCGTCGCTCAATTCGACGCGGGCTCCGAATTGATCACGTCACGCGACGAGCGCGAGCTGGTGGCCGAGCTGAACCTCATCGCCGGAAAACGCGCCAAGGCATCTGCGGCTCATGCTTCAGCGCTGAAATATCTGGTTGCTGGCGCAATGCTGCTGGCCGATGATCGCTGGGAGCGACGCCACTCTCTGGCCTTCGAGCTGGAAATGCATCAGGCCGAATGCGAGTTCTTGACTGGAATTTACGACGCTGCGCATCAGCGGCTGACCATGTTGTCATCCCGTGCCGTAACTCCGTTGCAGCAGTCCGCGGTGGCATGCCTGTGCGTGGACCTGTATGTCATGCACTACCAGACGGACCTCGCGATCGCGGCCTATCTTCGCTACCTTGCCCAACAAGGCATCAAATGGTCGGCTCACCCGACGGACGAGGAAGTACGGCGCGAATATGAGGAGGTTTATCGACGGCTCGGAGATCGTATCATCGAGGACATGGCAGAGCTGCCTTTGATGACCGACCCAGTCGCCTTAGCTACGATCGATGTTCTGGCCAAGGTCATAGCACTTACCGGAATGTTGACCGACGGCGTCAATATTCGCGGCATGATCGTTGGTCGGATGACAAACCTCAGCCTGCAATACGGTAATAGTGACGGTTCCTGCCTCGCTTACGTCTTGTTCGGTTTGATGGCGAGAACGCTTTTCGGCAACCTAGAGGATGGAAGCAGATTCGCTCGACTGGGATTCGAACTCGTCGAGAAGCGGAATCTGAAGCGCTTTCAAGGACGCACCTATCGGATCTTTGCAGAAGACGTCTCGCTGTGGACAGAGCATATCGGAATTGGCTGCGATCTCTTGAGACAGGGCTTCGAGGCTGCGAAGCGAACCGGCGAAGCCGCCTATGCGGCATACATCGTAGAGACGCGGACGAGGTTGCTTCTGGCATCCGGACAACCTCTCGCCGAAGTCCAGCTCGAAACCGAGATGGGACTGGAATTCGCGACGGCAGCACGTGTCGAATTCGTGGTTGACCTGATGTCCCAGCGGCTCGAATTCATCAGGGCTCTGCGTGGGCTGACTGCAAACGTTGTCTCGTCCTCCTCCCCTGGAGAGATTGACGCTGCGGCGTCCGATCGGAATTTGGTGATTGATCGGCAGAAATTGGTCGCCCGGTACTTTTTCCGCATGGGTAAACTCAAGGCTTGCTATCATGCGGGGGACTATCCCGCCGCCCTCGATGCGTCGCGCGGGGCCAAACCGCTGCTCTCCATCCCAACTGCGTTTGTCGAAAGGGCCGAATACCATTTCTATACCGGCCTTTGTCACGCAGCACTTGTGGAGTTGGCGGGCGTTGAGGGGCGGGAGCAGCACATGGACGCCCTTCTCGGGCACCAGAGGCAGATCGCGGCCTGGTCAGTTCAATGCCCGGATAATTTCGAGTGTCGAGCTGTTTTGTTGAGCGCTGAAGTGGCGCGCATCGAAGGACGTGAGCTGGATGCGCAGCGCATGTACGAGCGCGCGATTCATCTCGCTCGTGTGAACCGTTTTCACCAAAACGAGGCGATTGCCAATGAACTTGCGGGACGTTTCTATCTTGCGCGCGGCTTTGAGCGCATCGGGGATGCATATTTTCGGGAAGCTCGGAACTGCTATTCACGCTGGGGCGCCGAAAGCAAGGTACGGCAGCTCGATCGGATTCATCCGTATTTGGCTACTCCGGAGGGGCAGCTTCCCGCGATTATTGGCTCCCCGATCCAGCACCTGGATGTCGCAAGCGTCGTGAAGGCCTCTCAGGCTTTGTCTAGCGAGATCGTGTTATCGAAGTTGATCGAGCGGCTGATGACGATCGCGATCGAGAACGCAGGAGCTGATCGCGGCCTTTTGATTCTGCCGTCCGGGAACGGATATTTGATTCAGGCAGAGGCGCGAGCGACGGCGGATCAGATCGAAGTCACCATACAGGAGGAGCCGATTTCTTCGGTCGTCTGCCCCGAATCACTCGTTCGATATGTCGTCCGTACAACAGAAAGCGTGATTCTCGATGATGCTTCCAAGCCCAACCCCTTCTCCGGGGACAGATATCTGCGCGATCGGCAATCGAAGTCGATTCTTTGCCTGCCATTGATGAAGCAGCGGCAGTTGATCGGGGTTCTACTTCTCGAGAATACGTTGACGTCTCACGTGTTCACCGCGGCCCGAATCTCTGTCTTGGAATTGTTGGCGGCACAAGCTGCGATCTCGCTGGAAAATACGCGTCTCTATAGTGATCTCCAGGAACGAGAAGCAAAAATCCGCCGCTTGGTCGATGCCAACATTATAGGGATTTACATCATCGAGTTCGGAGGTCGGATCATTGAAGCGAACGACGCCTTTCTCGGCATGTTGGGATACGAGCGTAGGGAGCTCGTTTCGGGTCACCTGAGTTGGATGGATCTCACGCCGCCGGAGTGGCACGCGCATGATGCGCTGCGGGTTGAGGAGGTGAAGACGACCGGCTGCCTGAGGCCATTCGAGAAAGAGTATTTAAGAAAGGATGGCAGGCGCGTACCGGTACTGGTAGGCGTAGCCCGCATCGAGGAAACTAAGAACCAAGCCGTCGCTTTCGTTATTGATTTGACCGAGCGAAAGCGCGCCGAGGCCGAATTGGCGCATGCGAACCGCGTCGCGACAATGGGTCAGCTCTCAGCCTCCATTGCCCACGAAGTCAATCAGCCACTCGCGGCCCTGCTTACTAATGCCGAAACCGCTGTGCGCTGGCTCGTCCACCAGCCGCCAAATCTGGAAAAGGCCAAGCCGTTGATCGACCGTGTTATCGGCGACGGCAGGCGGGCCGCTGATATTGTGAGCCGGATTCGTGATTTCTCTAAAAAGGCGCCCGCGCGGCGGGAATATCTGGATATTAACGAAGCCATTTTGGATATTATGGGGTTGACGCGAGTTGCGACGTCACAGCATAGCGTTTCAGTGACAATGCAATTGTCAGAGGGGCTGCCGCGCATTCTGGGAGACTGGGTCCAGTTGCAACAGGTGGTCCTCAACCTCATAATGAACGCCATTGAAGCGATGAGCGAGGTTAGCGACGGATCGCGCGAGTTGCTGATCAGCACGGGCAAGGTCGATGCGGCCAGCGTGTTCGTCACGGTAATGGATACGGGGCCGGGACTACCTCAGGCAAATGTTGAGCGTCTCTTCGAGGCCTTCTATACGACCAAGGCCAGTGGCTTAGGCATGGGGTTGTCGATTTGCCGCCAGATTGTCGAGGCGCATGACGGTAGGCTATGGGCAACGCCGAACGAGCCTCGCGGCGCTGTCTTTCGCATGACGCTGCCGATTAGGGAAAGATCGCCTGAAAGGCGAGACTGTTCTGAGGCCTGAAGAGGCGAACGTATCTCGGCTCCGTGGCGTCGCCGAATCCATCGAAAGTCAGAGAGTCCGCGTGTACTCTTAAAAGCACAGATGTCCACGCTGGGTTACAACCGGTAGAGCTTCAAAGGAGCATATGATTTCCGCGTTGCCTACCAAACCCGACATCCACGCGTTCATGAGCACACCAGCTCTTCTCCCGCAATCCCAACGGATCATACGTTGATATGATCGCCCGCTCCTTGTGTTGTATGGCAATGTTGTTGGGCAGCTTGCATCGTTCAGTCAACTAATTGAGGGATTGGCCGCTCGTTTTAGAAGCAACCCGGTTCGTAATGACGCTGATGCTTGTAATGCTGAGGCCGGGACGCTTGATCGTTGTATGCTGGATCGGTCCTGCGGGTCTTTTTGGAGAGTTTTCACTGGGGTGTGATGATGAGGTTGACGCGTCGAGGCTTCATTCAGCTGACGGGGGCTGGGCTGGCAACATCCAGCTTGAGCGCTCTGGGTTTTGGCAATATCGGAGAAGTTTTGGGGGCCGCAATCCGGCCGTTCAAGCTCACCGCCACCACCGAGACACGCAACACGTGCACCTACTGCTCAGTTGCCTGTGGCATTCTCATCTACAGCATGGGTGACCGTGCCAAGAATGCGCGGTCCAATATCATCCATATCGAGGGCGATCCGGATCATCCGGTCAATCGAGGAACGCTGTGCCCGAAGGGCTCCGCGCTGCTCGATATCGTTCATGCTCCGACCCGGCTGAAAGTTCCGAAATACCGGGCGGCTGGCAGCAAGGAATTCAAGGAAGTGTCGTGGGACTTCGCGCTCGGTCGCATTGCGCGACTGATGAAGGACGATCGCGACAAGAATTTCATAGCCAAGAACAAGGCCGGGGGCACGGTTAACCGCTGGATCAGCACAGGCATGCTGGCCGCGTCCGCGTCGTCCAGCGAAACGGCGTACGCGACCTGGAAGGTCGCCCGTTCGCTGGGCATGGTGGTGTTCGACAACCAGGCGCGTGTCTGACACGGACCGACGGTGGCCAGTCTGGCCCCAACATTCGGTCGCGGTGCAATGACCAACACCTGGCAGGACATCAAGAATGCCAATGTGGTCATCGTCATGGGCGGCAATGCCGCCGAGGCGCATCCATGCGGCTTCAAATGGGTGATCGAAGCCAAGATCGAGAACGCAGCCAAACTGGTGGTGGTCGATCCCCGCTTCACGCGCACGGCCTCGGTGGCGGACATTTACGCGCCGATTCGACCGGGTACCGATATCGCGTTCCTCAACGGATTGATTCGCTACCTGCTGGAAAAGAACGCGATCCAGCACGAGTATGTGCGCGCTTACACCAACGCGAGCCTCATCGTGAAGGAGGGCTTCGATTTCGAAGCCGGACTGTTCAGCGGCTACAATGAGGAAACCCGCAGCTACGACAAGTCGAGCTGGGATTACGAGTTCGACGAGCAGGGGTTTGCCAAAGCGGACGACAGCCTTCAGAATCCTCGTTGCGTCATCAACCTACTGCGCAAGCATGTCGAACGATATACGCCCCAAATGGTGTCGCGGATCTGCGGGACCCCCCAGGAGAAATATCTCGAAATCTGTGAACTGATCGCAACCACGGCTGTGCCCGATAGGGCGATGACGAGCCTGTTCGCGCTCGGTTGGACCCAGCATTCGGTCGGCGCGCAAAACATTCGCGCCATGGCGATGGTCCAGTTGCTGTTGGGTAACATTGGTGTCGCCGGCGGCGGCATGAATGCGCTGCGTGGTCATTCCAATATCCAAGGACTAACCGACGTCGGTCTGCTGTCGAACGCGATGCCTGGTTATATGAATCTGCCGGTCGATCACGAAGCGACATTCGACGATTACATGAAAACGCGAGGTTTCAAGCCGCTGCGGCCGGGTCAGATCAGCTACTATCAGAACACCCGAAAGTTTTTCGTCAGTTTCCAGAAGGCGATCTATGGCGACGCTGCGCGCGCCGAGAACGATTGGGCTTATGACTGGCTGCCGAAGCTGGATGTCCCGCTCTACGACATCATCCGCGCCTTCGAGATGATGGATAAGGGCGAGATGACCGGTTACATCTGCCAGGGCTTCAATCCGTTGCAGGCGTTTCCCGACAGGGGCAAGATCCGCCGTGCTCTCGGCAAGCTCAAGTTTCTGGTCACGATGGATCCGCTGGACACCGAGACCTCGCGCTTCTGGGAGGATTTTGGGCCGCAGAATCCATCCGATCCGGCCAGTGTTCAGACCGAGGTCTTCCAACTGCCGACGACATGCTTTGCGGAAGAAAACGGCTCACTCGTCAACTCGGCGCGCTGGCTCCAATGGCACTGGAAGGCTGCCGATGCACCGGGTGAAGCCAAGTCCGATATCTGGATAATGGCCGGTATCTTCCACCGGATACGCGAACTCTATCGCCAGGAGGGCGGCACGTTCCCTGATCCGATCCTGAGCCTGACGTGGAACTACACGGACCCGACCGATCCCAATCCCGATGAACTCGCCAAGGACATGAACGGCCGTGCTCTGGTCGATTTGAAGGACACAAGTGGAGCCGTCATCGTGCACGCGGGAAAGCTGCTCGATGGCTTCGCGCAGCTGCGGGACGACGGCACGACCTCATCCGGCTGCTGGATTTTCTCGGGCTCCTTCACAGAAAAAGGCAACCAGATGGCGCGGCGCGATGCGACCGATCCACGCGAGCAAGGCATCGCCCCGAGCTGGGCCTGGGCTTGGCCTGCCAACCGGAGAATTCTCTACAACCGCGCCAGCGCTGATCCGGAAGGCAAGGCGTGGAATCCGAGGAAGCCGGTCATCGAATGGAACGGCATCCAGTGGGTGGGGCTCGATGTCCCCGATTACACTCCCACCACCAAGCCGTCGGAGGGAGTGGGTCCATTCATCATGAATGCCGAAGGCCTCGGGCGCCTTTTCTCGCGGGATCAGATGGTCGAAGGACCCTTTCCCGAACATTACGAACCGTTCGAATCGCCTTCGGCAAACATTCTGCATCCGAAAGTTCAATCCAATCCGGCCGCGCGCGTATTTGCTGACGATATGGCAGCGTTCGGCGACCCTTCGAAATACCCCTATGTGGCGACCACGTATCGCTTGACAGAACATTTCCACTTCTGGACCAAGCACGCGAGAATGAATGCTGTTCTGCAGCCGGAGGAATTCGTCGAGATCGGTGAAGCCCTTGCGAAGGAGAAGGGCATCGTTCAGGGGGGCTGGGTGCGCGTGTCCTCCAAGCGGGGATTTGTGGTGTGCAAGGCCTATGTCACGAAGCGCATTCGCCCCATGGCTGTGAATGGCAGCGCAATCCACGTCATCGGCGTTCCCCTGCATTGGGGATTTACCGGTCAGGCCCGGAAAGGGTACGGCGCCAACACCCTGACCCCGTCCGTTGGCGATGCCAACACGCAGACGCCGGAGTTCAAGGCCTTTTTGGTCGATGTCGAAGCAGCGAACGGCCCTGTGGCCTGAAGGAGCAGCGAGTGGCAGATCTCCAGTCCCAAGACATTATCCGGCGGTCAGCCTCGACTTTGACGCCGCCGTCGGTTCGCAGCAATGTACAGGAAGTCGCGAAGCTCATCGACGTCAGCCGCTGCATCGGGTGCAAAGCATGCCAGTCCGCCTGCATGGAATGGAACGATCTGCGACCCGAGATCGGCCACTTCGAAGGATCTTACGACAATCCCGCGGATCTGGCGCCCAGTGTCTGGACGTTGATGCGCTTCACCGAATGGGAGAACGAACAGGGCAATCTCGAATGGCTGATCCGCAAGGACGGCTGCATGCATTGCGAAGATCCCGGTTGCCTGAAGGCCTGTCCTGCTCCGGGAGCGATCGTGCAATATGCCAACGGGATCGTCGATTTCGTCAGCGATAATTGCATTGGTTGCGGCTATTGCCTGAAGGGTTGTCCATTCGACATTCCACGCATCAATCCGGTCGATCACAAGTCCTACAAGTGCACCTTGTGCTCGGACCGTGTCGGAGTGGGACTAGAGCCAGCATGCGTGAAAGCGTGTCCGACCGGCGCGATCATGTTCGGCGCGAAGAGCGACATGACGGATTATGCTCAGGATCGTATTGAAGATCTGAAGTCGCGCGGATTCGAAAATGCCGGGCTCTACGATCCCCCTGGGGTGGGCGGCACCCATGTTATGTACGTCTTGCATCATGCCGATAAGCCGTCGATCTATGCCGGATTGCCCGACAAGCCTCATGTCAGCAGCTTGGTCAGCTTCTGGAAGGGGATTATCAAGCCGGTGGCCCTAGCGGGCGTCGGCCTCACGGCGCTCGCCGGTTTGCTTCATTGGATCACGGCTGGACCGAATGAGGTGCAGCCTAGGGATGAAGCCGACGCCGAGCGTTTGTCGCAGACAGGTGAGCAGTCATGACATATCCGAAAGGGGCGCTCGTGCGTTACGGGATAGCCGGTCGGATCAATCACTGGATCACGGCAGGGTGTTTTGTGCTGCTCGTATTGTCGGGCCTCTCGATGTTTCATCCCATGCTGTTCTTTCTCTCGCAGCTGTTCGGCGGCGGCCAATGGACGCGGGCGGTCCATCCCTGGATCGGCGTGATTTTGATGGTCAGCTATAGCGGGTTGATCATTCAGTTCTGGCGCGATCAAACGTGGACGAAGGATGACCTTGCGTGGACCAAAGCCATGGATCATGTGCTGGCCAATGAAGAGGAGGGCGTACCGGAAGTCGCGCGCTTCAACGCCGGCCAAAAATTCGTCTTTTGGGCGATGGCGCTGCTCGTGTCAGCACTTTTTTTCAGTGGTCTGATGATCTGGGAAGTCTACTTCTTCCCATATTCGACGATCGAGCAGCAGCGCGTCGCTTTGCTCGTACATAGTCTGGCGGCGATCGCGGCGATCGTCATCTGGATCGTCCACGTTTATGCCGGCCTGTGGATTCGTGGCTCGTTGCGGGCCATGATGCACGGCTGGGTGACGCCGGGGTGGGCCTACCGACACCACCGGAAATGGTTTCGCAGCCTCGTCGACACCGGATCTCGAGGTCCGTCTCCGAACGGCAGCGCCGTGCCTGTGAGGAAGAGCCAGTGAAACAAGGCGGATTCGCACCCGAGGGAAAGTGGACCGGACACGCGCCTGGCGGCGTCAACGCGCCCGCGCCGATCCTCCTTCCCGATCCCGGCAGGAGATTTGCCGATACTGCGCTGCGACTGGAAACACTCGCTCCGGGACATCCAATGCAGGAATGGCTCTGCTTCATGGCGGAACTGGCTCACGCTCAGGCCGTGGCGGTCAACATGCTTCCGCCTCTCAAGGCTCTGGAACAAGTGGTCGTCGATCACGCCGTGCGAGCCCGTACCCCGCCGCTCGACCCGGATAGATATCGCAGGGATGCGGCCTGGCGTGATGGTCTCCGCATACTGCTGGACCACTTCGAGAGCTCCCAGAGCCCGATCAGGATGGTCGTTGCCAGATTGCGCAAACTTGAACCTGCTGCGATCGAAACCATGGCAGACGAGTTTCTCCATGGAAGTATCGATACGGCGGATGCCGCGCCGGCATTGTACATCGCGGCTGCACTGCAGGTCTATTTCAGCCACATGGCCGCGAAGCTGGAGGTCAACTCGCTTCGGCTGCTGCCGCAGCGCGGATTGTGCCCCTGCTGCGGGTCGACTCCGAGCGTTGGCCTGGTGACGGCCACCGGGCAGATCCCAGGCGCGCGCTATCTTTGTTGCTCATTATGCGCCACGGCCTGGAATCATGTTCGGGCCGCCTGTATCACCTGCGGCGGGTCGAGATCCGTCTCCCTTGAAGCCATCGACGGTGATGCGGGGATCGTCAAGGCCGAGACCTGCAACGACTGCCACACCTACGCCAAGATGATCTATCTTGCACAGGACACGAAAGCCGACCCCGTTGCGGATGACCTTGCCTCATTGGGACTCGACATTCTGGTCGCCGAGTCCGGCTGGTCGCGTCATGCGCCCAATCCGCTTCTCCTCGTTGCTCGCTGAGCGCTAGAAGTTCAGTGTCATTGCCAGCAATCCACCCGCGACACCGAATGCTACCACGCACAATGTCACGAGCAGGAGCGTCTGTGGCCGGAACGAACGGGAGATGATCGCTAAGGAGGGCAAGCTGACCGGCGGCAGTGTCATCAACAGCGCTGCCGCGGGACCGACACCGACGCCGAGGGACAGCATCGCCTGGACGATCGGTACTTCGCCTGCGGTTGGAATGACGAAGATCGTACCGGCGATCGCGAGGCCGATGATCCATCCAACCGTATTGTGGATTTCTGGGCCCGCGTGGGGGAATAGCCAGGCCCGCGCCGCTCCGAGCAGCAGCACGAGGATGATGTATTCCGGAATAAGGCGCACGGCCATACGCCGTAGAATGTCCAGCCAGCGCGTGAAGCTTCCGGAAACGGTGGTCTCGGCGGCGAGCTGCGCAATCCTCCGGTCGGCTAGTTCCGCCTCGTCCGGAGTCATCGTCCGGTTCACCAGGTAGCCGACGCCAAACACCATCAATATGCCGAGGCCAAATCTCAGTGCTGTCCAATTCCAACCCAGCACAAAGCCCATGAAGATCAGCGTCGCCGGGTTCAGCACGGTATTGCCGAGCCAGAACGAGATTGCGGCGCCTGGAGAAGATTCGCGCTCACGGAGACCGACGACCACCGGTGCAGCACAGCAGGTGCACATCATGCCCGGAAGCGAGAGCAGGGCGCCCCTAGCGACGCTGGCGAAGCCGATGCCGCCGAACAACCTCGCGATCCACTGAACCGGTAGCAGCGCCTGGACTGCGGAGCCGAGCAGCAGACCCAGAACCATTGCCTGCCAAATGGCCTTGCCATAGGCCGATGCGTAGCCGAGAGCGGCCTCCCAGGATGGTGCAGGCGGGGCGTTCGCCGTTCCCATCAGGATCGATGATCCAATCGAATGGTTGGCCGCGGCCACGAAGGCCCTGTTGTAGTAGGGAAACCACTTCACATAAAAAAGGCCGGCCAGGGCGATCAGCAGAAAGACGATCCATCCCGGTGCCGGATTGACGAAGCTCGTCTGTCGGATGCTGGCTTTCATCGATTTTCGCCTCACGAGAGCAAACAGCTTCACAACGTAGTAAAGCATGCCCGAAATTGCGATCACGCTTGTGTATGATTGCCGGTGCATTCGCCTGATACTAATAGATGGTGCGGTTAGGGATTTCTCTCATGCCGGTTTCGTTCATGCGTCTGACAGATCTCGCCCATGGCGGCGGTTGTGGCTGCAAGCTTGCGCCCTCCGTTCTGCAGCAATTGCTCGCCAATCAGCCGGCAGCGTTACCTTATGCCCAACTTCTCGTCGGCACCGAGACGAGCGACGACGCCGCCGTTTGGCAGATCGACGACAAGATATGCGTCATCGCCACGACGGATTTTTTCATGCCCGTCGTGGACGACCCTTACGATTTCGGAAGGATTTCCGCCACCAACGCGTTATCGGACGTCTATGCGATGGGTGGAAAGCCGATCATGGCTCTCGCGATTTTGGGCATGCCGTTGGGCAAGCTGCCGCTCAACGCCGTCAGCCAAATCCTCGAAGGTGGCGCATCTGCCTGCGCCCAGGCGGGCATCCCGGTGGCCGGCGGGCACTCAATCGACTCCGCGGAGCCAATCTACGGCCTCGCCGTGATTGGACTGTGCAGTCCCGAAAATGTCCGTAGGAACTCGGGAGCCCGTGCTGGTGATGCGCTGATCCTGACCAAGGGAATCGGCGTCGGGATATACTCTGCGGCATTCAAGAAGCTTGCTCTGTCCGACGAGGCCTATTCGGAGATGATTGCTTCCACAACGCTGTTGAACCGGATTGGTCATGTCCTGGCGCAGGACGACGACGTGCACGGCGTCACGGATGTCACCGGCTTCGGTCTGCTCGGTCATGGCCTCGAACTGGCACGCGGCGGTGGCGTGGCGCTAACTATCGCGCAGGCGAGCATTCCTTTCCTTGAGCGCGCCGAAGCACTCGCTGAAGCCGGCTATATCACCGGGGCGTCGGGCCGCAACTGGGAAAGCTACGGGCATCAGGTCTCACTGCCGCCCTGCCTTCCGGCCTGGCAACGCGCGCTGCTCACAGATCCGCAGACGTCCGGCGGACTTCTCGTCAGTTGCAGATCGGATCGGGCTGAAACGATCCGCGCGATGATCGAGGCGGAGGGTTATCCTCGGGCTATGATCATCGGCAGCGTCGCGGCCGGCGAACCTGGTGTTCGAGTCGTCTAAGAACATGTTTGAACGACTATCGCCGAAGTGATGACAACGCGGAGTTCGAAGCGTGTCGAGTGTCAGCGAGAAAACCGTGCCGGAGGAGGAACAAACTCTGGATGCGCGGCTCCGCGCCCTCCCATCGGTGAGCGCAGTGTTAAATGCATCGCAAGCGTCGAATTTGGTGCATCGCTTTGGCCGGCACGTTTCTACGGAGGCGATCCGGGCAACTCTACTAGAAACGCGGCAGGCGATTAAGCTCGGTGCAGCGGTGCTCGATGCGGAATGTGTTGCACGTCAGACGCTAGCACGGCTTGAAACGAATAATTGTTCCGGCTTGCGCCCGTTGTTCAACTTAACCGGGACGATATTGCACACCAATCTTGGTCGGGCAGTCCTCGCCGAAGGCGCTATCGAGGCCGCAAACGCGAGCATGCGAAGTGCTGTTGCACTGGAGTTTGATCTAGCCACAGGAAAGCGTGGCGAGCGCGACGATTACGTTCGATCCCTCTTGTGCGAACTCACGGGCGCCGAAGATGCAACGGTCGTCAACAACAATGCAGCTGCGGTCTTTCTATGTCTCAACACGCTCGCACTGGGGCGGGAAGCGATTGTTTCTCGCGGCGAGTTGATCGAGATCGGTGGCGCATTCCGGATGCCGGATATCATGGCGCGGGCCGGAACCAAAATGGTCGAAGTCGGGACTACAAACCGTACTCACGCACGGGACTACCGCGCTGCTCTCAGTGAAGCGACGGGTGTTATTCTTAAGGTTCATACGTCGAATTACCGGATCCAGGGCTTTACCGCGGAAGTTGGAGCTGCCGAACTTGCCTCGATTGCGCGCGAAAACAACCTGCCACTCCTCAACGATTTGGGTTCCGGGACGCTGATCGATGTCGCACGTTTCGGTCTCAAGCAAGAGCCGACGGTGCGCGAAGCGGTGTCGCAAGGCGCCGGCCTCGTGACATTCTCCGGCGACAAGTTGCTCGGTGGGCCGCAGGCTGGCTTCATCGTGGGTGAGCGGGGGCTGATTGCGGAGGTAAATCGGAACCCTATGAAGCGCGCCTTGCGCATTGACAAGATAAGGCTCGCCGCTATCGAAGCAACCTTGAAGTTATACCGAGATCCTGATCGACTCTCGGAACGCCTGCCGGCCTTGCGAGCAATGGCGCGGTCACAGGCCGACATTCGAGCGCAGACCCAGCGACTGCAACCGGTCTTGGCGAGATCACTCGCCCCTTGCTACGTCGTTGAATGCTGCGACTGCGAAAGTCAGATCGGATCCGGCGCATTGCCGCTGGACACGATCGCGAGCGCCGGTCTGGTAATGCGGTCGAAGAATGGCTGCGGCGGGCTCGAAAAGCTGGCGGCCGCGCTGCGCGGGTTGAAGCGGCCGGTGATCGGGCGGATCGCAAACGGCGGCCTGACCCTCGATCTGCGTTGCCTGGACGACGAGGACGAGTTCGTTTCAGCGGTCACCGGTCTGGAGCCCTGGCCGGTTGAACTCTCGATTGGACAACCCCGATGATCGTCGGCACGGCCGGTCACATCGATCATGGCAAGACCGCGTTGGTCAAGGCGCTGACCGGCGTCGACGGAGATCGGCTGAAGGAAGAAAAGGCACGCGGGATTACCATCGATCTCGGCTTTGCATTTCTTCCGATAGCAAAGGACAAAACGCTCGGCTTCATCGACGTTCCCGGTCATGAACGCCTAGTCCACACCATGCTCGCTGGTTCCACCGGTATTGACGTCGCGTTGCTGGTCGTTGCCGCGGACGATGGCGTCATGCCACAGACGCGCGAGCATCTGGCCATTCTCGACCTGCTTGGCATCGAGCGTGCCATTGTGGCGCTAACGAAGGTCGACATCGCTACGCCGGAGCGTATTGAGGAAGTGACTTCTGAAATAAGCCGGGCGATCGCCGGAACCAAGTTGGAAGGGGCGGAAATAATTCCAGTGTCGGCGCGGAAAGGCGAGGGCATAGCTTCGTTGCGCAGGCAGTTGGAAGCGGCGATGGATGATATCCCAAAGCGCTCCAGTGTGAACCGATTTCGCCTCGCCGTCGATCGCGTGTTCACGCTGACCGGTGTCGGCGTCGTCGTCACCGGCACCGTGCTGTCCGGCTCCGTATGCCCTGGCGATCGCGTAACAGTCAGCCCATCGGGCCTGACCGCTAGGGTCCGTTCGTTGCATGCCCAAAGCGAGCCCGCAGAACGCGGACAAGCGGGTGATCGATGCGCGCTCAATCTGGTTGGCGACGGCGTATCGAGGGAGAGCATCCATCGCGGCGACATGGTGCTTGATCCCAAACTACACGCTCCGACTGACCGGATCGACGCGCGGTTACATCTGTTGCCGGGCGAGACCCGGGCGCTGCGGCAGCGGCTGCCCGTGCGGCTTCATCATGGCTCGGCCGAAGTCGGCGCGCACATCGTCATCCTGAGCAACGAGACGATTCAGCCCGGGGATGCCGCCGACGTTCAGCTCGTGCTGGATCGGCCGATAGCAGCGACGGTCCCAGACCGCTTCATTGTCCGAGATGTGTCGGCCCAGCGCACTCTTGGCGGCGGTAGGTTCATCGATTTGCGACCGCCGGCTCGAAAGCGACGCACGATCGAACGTCAGGCGCAACGCGCTGCCCATGCCATCGTCGAGCACGTCGCGGCCATCGAGGCCTTGCTCGCGACGCCTCCGTTCGCCTGGGACATTGCGGTCATTGCCCGCGATCGCGCGCTGACCGCGTCTCGGATCAAGGAGATTTCGGAAGCGTTACGCTTGGTTCTGCTTGATGCCGGAACATCCCTAATCGCCATCGCGCCGCGCCGTTGGCAAGCGTTCGGTGCCATGCTTGTCGAGCAACTTACGGCCTATCACGCCGAAAATCCCGACGCTCAGGGCATCGGCCGGGACAAGCTGCGGCTCCTCTTGCAGCCCAAGCTGCCAGCCGCAGTGTTCGTCGTCGCGTTGCAGAAGGTTGCCGTCGGCGGTAACATTGTACTTGACGGCTCGTTCGTGCGCATGGCTACGCACGCGGTTCGTTTGGCGTCTCGTGATGAGGCCGCGTGGGCCAACATCGCTCCGCTGCTCGCCGGCGAGACACGCTTTCGTCCGCCTCGCGTTCGGGATATCGGCATGACGACATCATATCCGGAACGCGACGTCCGTCGGCTGCTCAAAATGGCGGGACGTCTGGGTTGGGTCGATGAGGTGGCCCACGATCGTTTCTTCCTGCGCTCGACAGTTCACGAACTAGCGACGATTGCAGCTGGTCTCGCGGCTTGCAGTCGAAAGTCGGGCTTCACCGCTGCGCAGTTTCGCGACCGCGTCGACAATGGGCGCAAGGTCGCCATCCAGATTCTCGAATTCCTCGATCGGCACGGCGTCACTGTCAACCGAGACGAATTACGCCGTGTCAACACGCACTGTCTGGACTTGTTCGCATCTCCGGCTCCTACGTTTGACAAAGACAATGGAAGAGAATCGTCCCTGGTGGGGCGTTCGGACTTCAAATCCGGGTGAGGCAGCCAGCTGTCTCAGGTGGGTTCGACTCCCGCTCTCTTCCGCCACTTCCGAATCCAGGATGTATCGATGTCATCGGCTTGCGTCACGGATTTCGACGACTGGCTCGTCGAGACGTTTGCACGGGTAGGTTCGTTCACGATGCTGGTTGTTCTGGTAGATATCGGCGAGATGACGCTTTCACCTTTGTCGTCTTCGTATCTGCATGTCGTCGGCGACGAGACGCGATGGAGGGACATGCTCGATTTGTTATCGGGTGCCGCAGCCGCTTGGAATGGGGCGGCGTTCTATCGAGCGGATCGAGCTGGGCTGATTGACGATCAATTGGCGCGCCAGCGTCTGGCGTCCCTGACGCGGCATCTCGAACGGGATCAATCGTTGCTGATCCACAGCGAGTTCTTTAACGCGCAGGGTCTGCGCCTGAAGATTGAGGAGGTCGGCATGAGTGAAAAGCTTCCTTGGCAATGAGGGGCGATGACGACAATGGGTGTCCTCGCTCGAGCATGAGTTCGAGCGTTTCCACCGCGTCTCACGTCGTGGATCGTCAGGCCTGGCGCGGAAATCGGGTTAGCCAGGGCACGCGTAGTATTCCAGAGGAGAGGCCGCTGGCGTTGACTTACAACGGCGGAACCTACGCCGTCATGATGGGAACACCCTGCGATCTCGAGGACTTTGCGATCGGGTTCAGTCTCAGCGCTAGTAACATCACGCGCGCCGACGAAGTTGAGTCGTTGGAGATTGTCGAGGTCGAGAACGGCACCGAACTGCGCATGTGGCTCACGCCGGCCAGAGCGGGGTCCCTCAGTGAGCGACGTCGTATCATCGCCGGTCCTACCGGTTGCGGCCTTTGTGGTGTCGAATCGATTGCGGAAGCGCTAAAGGCGCCTCCGGATGTCGGAACGGGTGCGGCGTTTTCGTCCGATCAGATTATAGATGCGATCGGCGGTATAGCTTCATTGCAGACGCTCAATACCGCGACTCGGGCTGTTCACGCTGCGGCGTTTTGGACGCCAAAAGAGGGCATCGTCGCCTTGCGCGAGGACGTCGGGCGACACAATGCATTGGATAAACTGGCTGGCGCTCTCGCTCGGGGGAGCGTTCGCACGGAAAACGGCATGGTGCTGCTCACCAGCAGGGTGTCGGTTGAATTGGTACAGAAGACCGCTATGATCGGAGCTTCTGTGATGGTCGCGGTCTCGGTGCCGACTGCGCTCGCGACACGTACGGCCGAGGCCGCCGGCATAACTCTCGTCGCAGTCGCGCGCGATGATGGGTTCGAAGTATTCACGCATCCTCATCGTGTTTCATTCACGCATACCGTTCGAAGCATCAGCCAGTAGACCGAAATTCCTCATCACCATTGGGAAGATCGCTAAAATGATGCAACGCGCGTCGATCATATGCGGGCCCGTAGTGTTTTGGATCACGAGGAGTCCGGTCACGAGTGACGAACGTGATCCTGCGTGAGTCACCGGCGCTCGCCGGTGTATCTACTACGACTGGTACGGGGCGATCATCCGCACGGTCGCGCGCGGTTTTCCCATGGCGCCCGGGCTTAGATGCCGGATGGGGACATTCGCATGTTATGTCAGTCGACTCCGATGGGGAGGGTGAGTTGAAATTGCGCGCCGCGAGACGAATTATTGGCGGCCCGGAGGCGACCTCCGTGCTCTTCGATGATCGAGCGACTGATCGACAGGCCGATCCCAACGCTATGAGGCTTGGTCGTGATAAACGAGTTGAAAATCTGATTCGACGGTAGAGGCGGCAACCCGACGCCGGTATCTCTGACAGACACCGCTATCTGTCTCTCCTCTACCAGTTCCGATGTTATGAATAGTTCACGAGGACTCTCCCCGTCGCTCATGGCCTCCATGCCGTTGATCATGAGGTTCATCAGGACTTGCTTCAACTGCGCCCGATCCGCAGAGACTTGGGACAGATTTTCCGTCAATTCGGTGCGGATCGATACAGAAAATCGCACGGCCTCCGTGTGCAACAGGGCAATCATCTCTCGAATGAGGTCATTTACATCGACCGGCTCACGAAGCATCGCACGCTTATGGAAGAGCTGCTGTATGCGAGCGACAGTCTCTGATGCACGAGCACAATCCTTCAGGATCATGTTGGCGATCGTGCGTGCTCTCTCGACATTTGGAATCTCCTGGGAAAGCCAGCGCAGGCAAGTCTCGGCATTTAGCATCATTGCGCCGATTGGATGATTTACTTCATGCGCCAGGGAGGACGTCAGCTCTCCCATGGCGGTCATCCGGCTCACTCGCGCCAGTTCCGCTTGTGCACGCCGCAATTCATCTTCAGCGTGTTTCCGATAGGCGATTTCCCTCTGCAGAATTTCGTTCGCTTGCAATAACTCCGCGGCGTGTTCCCTCAACCGACTCGCGGCCGCCGCGAGCTGTCGGTAGAGACGCGAATTTTCGAGGACCAGCACCGCGAGGACGAAGCTCGCGGCGAGGACGCCATAGATTCGTCCCGCGTAGAAGCCCAGATCATAGCGGGTGGTATTCAGGTATGAGCTCAAGATGATGTCGCAAAGCCAGTAACTCATGACCACCATGAGCCACAGATCCAGAAGCCTGTGTTGACGACGCTTCCACAACAGGCTGAATGCCGATGCGGCAAGTATAATGTCGATCAGATTGATGACTCGTTGCCAGGAGGTAAATCCGGAAGCGTCCAACAACGGTGGAAGGAGTCGTCCATTCTCGGCGCCCCAGGTGGCGGCGAACCAACAGATCAGAACGGCACCCATAACAACAGCAACAACCGTCCCGATCGCGGCATGTGGTAACAAATCGAGCTCGTGGCCGTCAGACAGTACATAGGCAATCACAGCGAGTGGAAAGCCGCCGTGCCAAAATATGCAAAGCCACAGCGCGGTTTGCGGGCCTGCTCCGGGCAAGCCGGCTGCCGCGAAGACACCGGGAAATGCCAGAAGCTGAATGACACTCATTAGCGAGGCAAACAGATATCCTCCTGCGACCAGAAGCAGAGCACGCGAGCGCAGGATACTGAACTGGCCGAAGAGAATAATGGAAGTCGTGAAATCATTGAAGGTCGACAAGGCATTGTAGACCGCGACGAAAGCTGGCGACGTGCTCAGCTGAACACGCACGAAAGGAACACAGGCCAGAAAGACGAGGAGGGAGATACCGATTAGAGTGAGGCAAAGACGCAGCTCGCGAGGTCCTGGTGCGGCTTTCGACAGGAACGCGCCGTCGCCGTCACGAACTGGATAGGAAGCCGAGATGCTCATCGTGCCGCCGAGAATCTACCGAGTGCCGATCTCTCGCTATCATCTGCCGTGCGGCAGCTCGATCTTGCAACTATTCCATACCGGTACGGCCAGATATCGGCTTGCCGAACAGTTCGCCGTGGTCGCCCTTAAAACGCGACAACTGCATTTGCTCGATCGGATAATAGTCGGTTGGACTGGTGTTGATCACGATGCCCGGCAGCAAGAGGCCAAGTTCGAAATGCGTCAGATTCGCCGCTTGTTTCATAATGTTGTCGCGCGTTAGATCGTTACCGCACTGCTTAAGCACCTGCACCAGCGTTTGTGCGCTCGCGTAGCCATAAACTGTGAAAATCGAGGTCTTATCCCCTTGCGGGAAATACTGGTCCATGAAGGTCGACCATTCTCTGATGGCAGGATCGTCTCTCCAAGTCGGGTCGGTCGGATCCTTAAGATAATTCGAGGAAATGATGCCTTGGGAATTGTCCAGGCCGGCAGGCTTGAGGACCGCCCCCACCGAATTCGAAATGCTGGCGAGGAACAAGGTCGGCTTCCAGCCGATCTCGGCTGCCTTCTTGATCGCTTGAGCGGCGAACTTCGGGGAAGCTTCGTCGAAGAAAATGTCCGCGCCGGAACTCTTCAGCGCCACCACTTTCGAATCCACGGTCGGCTCGCTTAGGTCGTAGGAGATCTCGGCCACGATCATTCGCTTGGTCGCGTCTTCTCCGAGCACGTCCTTCAGACCCTTCAGGTAGTCGCGGCCCGAATCGTCGTCCTGATAGAGGATCGCGATCTTGCCATGTGGCAGATTGTCGAGGATATATCTCGCATAAATGCGACCTTCCGTCTCGTAGGTCGGCAACCAGCCCATGGTCCATGGAAAGTTCCTGTAATCGCCGAACTTTCTTCCTCCGCTTGCCACGAACAGCTGCGGTACCTTCTTCTGGTTCATGTATTTCTGGATCGCGTTGTTGGTCTGGGTGCCCGCGCCTCCGAAGATCAAAAGCACCTCGTCATCTTCGACAAGCTTGCGTGCCTGCTCCACCGTCTTGGGCGGGCTCCAGGCGTCGTCGTAACTGATGAAATTGATCCTGCGTCCGTTGATGCCGCCGCGATCATTAATCATTTGGAAATACGCCGCCTCCGTGCGGCCAATCTGCGCATAAGCCGATTGCGGACCGCTATATGGCATAATGTTGCCGATTTTGATCTCGGTGTCGGACGCGCCGGTATCGTATTTGTTTTGAGCTGAGGCCGAGTGCGGGAAGAGGGTAATTGCAGTCGCAATAGATAACAGCCAAACGAAGCGGAGCTGCAGCATAGAAACGATTCCCTGGGTCAAATTGGATGACAATGCACGTGATTCTGCGGCCGGCGATCTGACGATACGCCCGTTCTCGCTCTTGATGGCCTCACACCTTTCGAGTTCGCTCAGCTCATTGCTATCCAACCTTTGGAAGAGCCAACCAATACCAACGTATGAGTGGCTCTGCCTTGCTCTCTTTCGATACCGTCGCGGGAGCGATATGGCGCGCCTCGCCAGCTAGGCTCGTCCTCGGCCTCCATGAGATCCACTCGTCCGCGCTTATCGCGAACAACTCTCGGTCGCCGACTAATGAAACGATTGCCATGGATCTCTCGGCAGTACGAAAGATCACACTTTTATGCGGGCTCGATGATCTTCAGGTCTTGCGGGAAGACGGTGGACTTGTTTTCTGCCGAGGGTGGCGGCGTTCCGACGCGGAAGGTAGACGCGACAGCGTGTTGCTGGTGCGCGCAAGGTCCGAGCCACCGGCACGTACCATCATTGAACGCCTCGTTCATGAATACTCCCTCAGGCACCAGCTCGACAATAGGTGGGCGGCGCGACCACTGGAACTTGTCGAAGATCGCGGTGAAAGCATTTTGGTGCTCGAGGATCCCGGTGGTGAGATCCTCGGTGGAACGCTTGGCCTCTCTATGGAGGTTGGGCGCTTCTTGTCCATTGCTGTCGAACTTGTTGCGGTCGTCGGCAAGGTTCATGAGCACGGCCTCATCCACAAGGACATCACTCCTGCCAACGTTCTGGTGAATGCCGCCGATGGTAGGGTGCGTTTGACCGGCTTTGGAATTGCATCGCGCCTGCCACGAGAACGTCAGCCGCCGGGCCCGCCTGAGGCCATCGGTGGCACATTGCCCTATATGGCGCCCGAACAGACGGGACGACTGAACCGTTCGATCGACTCCCGGAGTGATCTCTATTCGCTCGGAGTGGTCTTCTACCAGATGTTGACTGGCATGCTGCCATTCACTGCTCGCGATGCCACGGAATGGGTTCATTGCCACATCGCCAGAACGCCGACGCCGCCACACCAGCGGTCGGGAGCCATTCCCGCGCCGATTTCGCAAATGATAATGAAGCTGCTGGCCAAGACCGCCGAGGAGCGCTACCAGACCGCGGCCGGCGTCGAGCACGATCTTCGACGATGCCGCGCCGAGTGGGAAACGGTGGGGCGCGTCGACGAGTTTCCATTGGGCGAGAATGACCTTGCGGCCCGCTTCCTTATTCCTGAGAAACTATACGGCCGCTCCCGCGAGGTTAACGTCCTCCTCGGTTCGTTCGATCGGGTCGTTACAACCGGCAGTCCCTCTCTCGTTCTGGTCTCCGGCTATTCAGGTATCGGCAAATCCGCCGTGGTGAATGAACTGCATAAAGTGCTCGTTCCGCCGCGCGGTCTGTTCGCTGCTGGCAAGTTCGATCAATACAAGCGCGACATCCCTTACGCCACTCTCGCGGCGGCGTTTCAAAGTCTTGTCCGGCAGATTTTAAGTAAAAGCGAGGAAGAGCTCCAAGCCTGGCGCGAAGCGTTTCGCGCTGCACTGGGTTCAAATGGACTCTTGATCGTAGATCTCATTCCCGAGCTCGAACTTGTCATAGGTCGGCAAGCGTCGGTTCCCCATCTGTCGCCGCATGACGCTCAGCGCCGCTTCCAGACTGTGCTGCACCGGTTTATCGGCGTCTTTGCACGCCCGGAGCACCCGCTTGCACTCTTCCTTGACGATCTGCAATGGCTCGATGCTGCAACTCTCGATTTGCTTGAAGACCTTCTGACTCACTCTGACATCGGAAGTTTGCTGCTGATTGGAGCCTATCGAGACAACGAGGTTGATTCGGCGCATCCGCTCATGCGCAAGCTCGACCTGATCCGCCGCGCGGGCGGTGCAGTGCAAGATATTCAATTGGCACCGCTGACTTATTCTGACCTCGAACAAATGATTTCCGAAGCTTTTCGCTGCGAGGTCGCCACCGCGAGCTCGCTTGTGCAGCTGGTGCACGATAAGACCGGCGGCAATCCATTTTTCGCGATCCAGTTTCTCTACGACCTCGCGGATGAAGGGCTGCTAAGCTTCGATCATGCGAACGCCCGATGGGTTTGCGACCTTGGCCGCATCCGCAACAAGCGCTATACGGACAACGTCGTCGATCTCATGGTCGCCAAGCTCAATCGCTTGCCCGGCGAGGCCCAAGAAACACTTCGCAAGCTCGCATGCATCGGTACAGGCGCCACGTTCGCGCTCCTCGAGAGGGCTTTCGAGACCTCGCGTGAAGACCTCCACAACGACCTTTGGGAAGCGGTTCGGTCGGGGCTGGTGCTGCGTTCCGGCGACTTCTATGCGTTCCAGCACGATCGAATCCAGGAGGCGGCCTATTCGCTAATCCCTGAGGACGCGCGCGCCGAAGCGCATTTGCGAATCGGACGCCTGTTGCTGGCAAATACGCCGTCCGACAAACGTGAAGAGATTATTTTCGAGATCGTGAGCCAGCTCAACCGGAGCTCCACGCTGATCATATCCCAGGACGAACGAGAACAGTTGGCGCAGCTCAATCTGACCGCGGGAAAGCGTGGCAAGAATGCAGCGGCCTATTCATCGGCCCTGACCCATTTTGCTGCGGGCCGTTCGTTATTAGCGGATGAATGTTGGACGCGACAATACCGGCTTACATTCGAGCTGGAGTTTTATCGGGCCGAGTGCGAATTCCTGACCAACGATTTGGCGAACGCAGAAGAGCGGCTGTCGGTGCTTGCTGGCCGCACGCAGAATCCTGTCGATCTGGCTGCCGTCACCGCCCTGCGCCTGGAAGTCTACATCATGCTTGCCCAGTCGGAGCGGTTCGTTGACGTCGGGCTCGAATATCTCCGGCGGGTCGGCCTTGGGTGCTCGCGACATCCGTCCGATGACGATGTGCGCCGCGAGTACGAGGAGTTCTGGCGGCGGCTCGGAACCCGCCCGATCGAAGATCTGATCAACCTTCCTCTGATGACGGACCCCAGCACGCTCGCGACCATGAACGTCCTCTCCATCCTCATGCCTTCCGGCAACAACACCGACAAGAATCTCAACTGCCTGCTTGTCACGCGCTTGGCGAGCCTCAGCCTCGAGTACGGCAATAGCAACGCATCATGCATCGGCTATGTCTCGCTGGCCCTGGTTTTGAGCACAGACTTCGGCGACCACGCGACGGCTTTGCGCTTTGCCCAACTCAGTCTCGATTTGGTCGAGAAGCGCGGATTGGACGCGTTCAAGGCACGCGTTTACCTCAGAGTAGGGGGCGCTTTCAGCCCATTGATGCACCATTTTCGCTTGGGTCGCTCCCTCCTTCTACGAGCCTGCGAAGAGGCGGACAAAATTGGCGATGTTCTCTATGGTATTCATGCGAGGTCATACGCAATCAAGGGTCTGATCGCCTCTGGTGAACCGCTCGACGAAGTGGAAAGGGAGGCAATTGAAGCTCTCGAGTTCGGACGGAAGACCGGCTCCAGTTTCGTTTTCAACATCGTCCTCAACAAGTATTATCTGGTTCGGAGGTTGAGGGGCTTACCGCTCAATCTCAGATCGTTCGACGACGCGGCGATCGACGAAAGCGACTACGAGCGCTACCTTGAAGACCCAAACTTGGCCAATCCCGCCTATCAATATTGGACCCGAAAACTACAAGCATGCGTCTTCGAGCAGGATTATCCGTCTGCGCTCGACGCCGCGGTCAAGGCACCGGGTCAGGCCACCGGACCTGCGCTCGCCGACCGCGCCGAGTACCACTTCTATGCGGCGCTGGCACTGGCGGGGCCTGTCGATGCCACCGATGACCTTCAGCCCGACCTGCGGGAGTCGCGCCACGATGCATTGAGGGCCCACCTCCGGCAACTTCAGACATGGTCGGAATATTGCCCCGAGAATTTCGAGAACCGCGCCGCACTGGTCGCCGCCGAGCTAGCTCGCCTTGAGCGGCGCGACGCTGATGCCGAACGGCTTTACGAACAGGCCATCCGCTCGGCACGGGCCGGCGGCTTTGTCCACAATGAGGCGCTCGCCTGCGAGACGGCTGCGCGCTTCTACGCGGGGCGCGGATTTGAAGTTGTCGCCGGGTTGCTTCTTGAGAGGGCCCGCGACGGCTATCTGCGCTGGGGCGCCGACGGCAAGGTACGGCTACTCGAAGCACGTCATCCACAATTGCTGATCAACGATCGGCGCGCCGCTAAGAGAGATGCTTCCACGCCAGATCTGCAGCTTGATGTCGCTGCTGTCGTGACGGCGTCTCAGGCGCTATCAGGCGAAATAATGCTGCCGCGCCTTATCGAGCGGCTCATGACCATCGCCGTGCAAAATGCCGGCGCCGATCGTGGCTTGCTTATCCGGCCCCAGGAGGGCGGCTATCGTATTGAGGCCGAAGCGCGGGCGGATGGAGAGCAAATTGTCCTGCATTTTGGCACCGCCGTCGACCCGGCTGTTCCAGAAGGCATTGTACGCTACGTTATGAGGACGCGGGAATGTTTCATTCTCGACGATGCGGTTAAATCAAACCTCTTCTCGGAGGACCCGTACCTGGTTGTTCGGCGACAACGATCGATCCTTTGCCTCCCGCTCGTCCGGCAAGGGGCGCTGGTCGGATTGCTTTATCTCGAGAACGCGCTGGCTTCGCACGTCTTCACGCCTGGTCGCGCGAAGCTGCTCGAACTTTTGGGCTCCCAGGCTGCGATTTCCCTTGAGAATAGCCGCCTCTATTCCGATCTAAGGGAACGCGAGGCCAAGGTTCGACGCCTCGTCGACTCCAATATCATCGGCATCAGCATTTTTGATTTTGACGGTCGAGTTATGGAGGCAAATAGAGCGTTCCTCGACACCGTGGGACATGACCGCGACGATCTGATGTCTGGACGCCTGCGCTGGACCGATCTGACACCTCCTGAATGGAGGGGGGCTGATGAACGCGCGTTGGCCGAGGTGGCCGCGACCGGAACTTGTACGCCTTATGAAAAGGAGTTTCTACGAAAGGACGGCAGTCGCGTGCCGGTGCTCATGGCAGGAGCGAATTTTGACGAACTTCGGCAACAGGGCGTCGCCTTCGCGCTCGATTTGACCGAGCGAAAACGCGCGGAGGCCGAGCTGGCGCACGCAAACCGCGTCGCGACAATGGGGCAGCTCTCGGCTTCCATTGCCCACGAAGTCAATCAACCGCTGGCTGCCCTGCTTACGAATGCCAAAACAGCCGAGCGCTGGCTCGCCCGTCAACCGCCGAATCTGGAAAAGGCCAGGCCCTTAATTGGCCGTATCATCGACGATGGCAGGCGAGCCGCGGACATCGTCAGCCGGATTCGTGATTTCTCGAGGAAGGCGCCCGCGCGCAAGGAGCTGCTGGAAATCAACGACGTCATTTTAGAGATTATCGGCTTGGCCCGTGTTCCGATGTCTGAACGGGGCGTTGCATCTAAAATGCAATTGACGGGCGGGTTGCCGAATATTTTGGGTGATAGGGTGCAATTACAGCAGGTGATCCTCAACCTTGTCATGAACGCCATCGATGCGATGAGCGAAGTTGAAGAGAGGTCCCGCGAAATGTCGATCAGCACGAGTAACGCCGAGGGCGGCGGTGTGCTTGTCGCTGTAAGTGATTGCGGGATTGGCTTGCCTCATGCCAATCCGGACCAGGTCTTCGAAGCGTTCTATACCACCAAGTCCGCTGGCTTGGGCATGGGTTTGTCGATTTGCAGATCAATCGTAGAGGCGCATGGCGGATTGCTATGGGCAACGTCGAATTCACCACACGGTGCCGTTTTTTACATGAGGCTACCGATCGATCCGTCTGAAACCAAGGTCGGATCAGGAGGATATAAGCGGCCTTAGCCGACAGTTCGACGGGGGACCGCCGAAGTGCACAGCAACGGGCAGTCCACTTCGTCCCCCCATAGAACTAAGCACAGATGCTCGCACAATAGCTGAGCCGCATTTTCGAGAAAAACACAATCAGACGTGCAGAAATCGCGCTTACGATTGCGTATGGAAGAGGCGGCGGCGAAGAAGGCCGGCGTGTTCGCAAAGATGGCAGTCGATTCTAGGCCATACCCGTGGGGCAGGAAAGGCTCTGCTCGCAGCACCTAACCAGCGTAAACAGGCGACAGTCAACTTCCCCACCTGTGTGCAATGTGAGGGTGGACCGGAGGATGTTGGCCGAGTGCTTGCGAGACATCCTGAATATCCCGGCGGTCGGCGGGCATCGACGTCGGCGGCGCTGAGGCGTCTTCGATTAAGCCTTAGAGGCACAGAAGGCGTTAGGCGCCGTAGCCTTGCCTCATCGATCCATCTGAAATGCTTTTGTCGCACACGTCAGCCTGATTATAATGATCTAACCTTTATTGCGAGCCAAAAAATCCGCGGCAACCGGCTCAAAGGCGAGGCTTGCGAGTGATGTCTTATCGGTCCGGCGTGAGCGGGTTCGGCGACCTCGAGCTTTTATCGAAGGATGACGGATACGTCATCGGCCGAGCGCGGTGTACGGAGGCAAGAGGCGGACTAGAGAATGTCCTGATCGTGTTCCCGAACTCGGAGGCATCGAACGCTCTTGGCGGTCTTGCCCACGAATACTCCTTAAAGAACGAACTGGATAGCGCATGGGCAGTGCGGCCGCTCGAACTCTTGCAAGATCGGGGTCAGACCATTTTGGTGCTCGCGGATCCAGGCGGCGAATTGCTGAGCCGCCACATCGGCAGGCCAATGACGATCGAGCGCTTCCTGCGCATCGCCATTGGCATCACGGCCGGGCTTGGCCAGCTGCACCAGCAGCATCTCGTCCATAGGGACATCAAGCCGGCAAATATCATCGTGAACGCCAACGATGAAGTGTGGATTACCGGATTTCGAATTGCGTCGCGCCTCCCTCGCGAGCGGCAGCCGCCAGACCCTCCCGAGGTCATCGCCGGGACGCTACCTTACATGGCGCCCGAGCAGACTGGGAGAATGAACCGCTCGGTCGATTCGCGAAGCGACCTCTATTCGCTCGGCGTTACATTTTACGAAATGCTGACAGGTAGTCTTCCCTTTACCGCATCGGAGCCGATGGAATGGGTCCACTCCCATATCGCTCGAAAGCCAGAACCGCCCAATGCGAGGCAAGAGACCGTGCCCTCCGCGCTCTCCGCGATGGTCATGAAGTTGCTCGAGAAGAGGCCCGAGGAGCGCTACCAGACCGCGGGTGGCCTCGAGCGTGACCTGCGGCGCTGCCTCGCCGATTGGATGCGAGGCCATCTCGCCGAGTTTCCGCTGGGCGCGGAGGATGCGCCGGACCGCCTGCTGATTCCGGAGATGCTCTATGGCCGAGAGCGAGAGGTCGGAAAGCTGCTTTCCTCCCTTGATCGCGTCATGAAGAGCGGCGCACCGGAGTTCGTGCTGGTCTCGGGGTATTCCGGCATAGGCAAATCCTCCATCGTTCACGAGCTACATGAGGCGCTCGTGCCGCGGCGCGGGCTATTCGCGGCTGGTAAATTTGAGCGGGACAAGCGCGACATCCCCTACGCACCTCTGGCTCAGGCTTTTCAGAGCCTGATCCAGTCGCTGTTAAGCGAGAGCGACGCCAAACTAAGTGGCTGGCGCGATGCATTGATCGAAGCGTTTGGCGCAAATGGCCAGCTTATCGTCGATTTCATTCCTGAGCTCAGGCTAATTGTCGGCGACCAGCCGCCTGTCTCCGAGCTTCCGCCGCAGGAAGCGCTAAAGCGCTTCCAAATGGTCTTTCGACGATTCGTCGGCGTATTCGCCCGCCAGCAGCATCCGTTGACGCTCTTCCTCGATGATCTCCAATGGTTCGATGTCGCGACGCTCGACCTGATTGAAGACATTCTTGCGCAACGAGATATTGGATATCTGCTACTGATCGGCGCGTATCGTGACAACGAGGTTGACGCAGCACACCCGCTTACGCGTAAGCTCGCTGCCATCCGCCAAGTAGGTATAAGGGTAAATGATATTGCAGTCGGCGCGCTGAGCGACGACGAGCTCGGGGAATTAATCGCCGACTCGCTTCACTGCCAGCCTGAGAGCGCTCGTCCGCTTACACTACTCATACAAGAGAAAACCGGCGGCAATCCCTTCTTCGTCATTGAATTTCTCAAAACACTTGCTGATGAAGGACTATTGGTCTTCAACCACGCGAAAGCGCAGTGGTTTTGGGACGTTGATCGCATCAATGCCAAGCAATATACGGACAATGTAATCGACCTCATGGTCGCCAAGTTACACCGCTTGCCGACCGAAACTCAAACGGTGCTCCGCGATTTCTCTTGCGTCGGCTTTCGAGCAACGGTTTCGTTCCTGGCTGCAGTCTGCCAGACGTCGGCCGAAAACCTTCACGCGAACCTCTGGGAAGCCGTTCGAACAGGGATGGTGCGCCGTTCGAACGACACCTATGCGTTTCAGCATGACCGGATCCGCGAATCTATCTATTCGCTGATCTCAAATGACGCACGAGCCGAAGCCCATCTCCGGATCGGCCGGCTGCTTTTGGACTACAGAGCACTTGAGAGCAGCGATGAAATCGTTTTTGAGATAATTAGCCAGTTCAACCGAAGCTTAGCATTGGTCACTTCACCGGCCGAACGCGAGCAACTGGCGCGATTGAACTTGGTTGCGGGCAAGCGTGCCAAAAGCGCGGCTGCTTATCTGTCCGCGCTGACGTACTTTACCGAGGGACGTGCGTTGCTCGAGCAGGACTGTTGGGCCTGCCAATACGCATTGGCCTTCGAGTTTGAGCTATACCGCGCTGAATGTGAGCTACTAACCGGCGGTTTCTCACGTGCAGAAGAGCGCCTGTCGGCACTTGCGAACCGCTCAATTAATCTGGTCGATCGGGCCAAAGTCACTAGTCTGCTCGTCGACATTTACATTATTCAGGCCCGGGCGGAGCATGCCGTCGAAGCGGGTCTGGAATATCTGCGACAAGTTGGATTCGACCTATCGCCACATCCGGCGGATCAAGATGTGCAACGCGAATACGACGCCATATGGCAGCGGCTAGGAGCGCGGCCCATTGAGAGTCTGATCGACTTACCTCCAATGAGCGACCCAAGTATGTGCGCGACAATCCAGGTCATGAACAAACTCATGGTCTCGGCGCTTTACCAAGATCAAAAGCTGCATCAATTGCTGCTCGCGCACATGGTCAATCTCAGCATCGAGCACGGCAATAGCGCCGCTTCATGCGTCGGATACGTCGGACTTGGCCGAGTGTTGGCCGCTGAGTTCGGAAACCCTTCGGCGGCGTTGCGCTTCGGTCAGCTTGGCCTAGATCTCTTAGACAAGCGAGGGATGAATGACTTTAGCGCTCGTGTCTTTCTTGTATACGCAACTGGGATTAGCCCCTGGACCAAGCATCTTCGGGTCGGTTTGAGTTACCTTTCACGATCGGCGAGTGAGGCCAATAAGGTTGGTGACCTCCAGTACATTGGCCTTTGTCGTAGTAACATTGTGGGGACTTTACTCAGTTCGGGGGAGCCTCTCGAAGAAGTCGACCGGGCAGCAGTGGAAGGTCTCGACCTCGTACAAAAAGCAGGCCCGGGGATCGTCGCGGCCTACATTCTTGGTCAGCTACGCCTAATTCGAATTCTTAGGGATGTGCCCTGCGACTTCCAATCCTTCGATAGCGAGAAGTTCGATGCAGAAAGATTTGAGCGATATCTCGGTACCGACCCAAACCTAGCGATAGCCAAGCACTTATATTGGAGCAGAAGAATGCAGGCTTCCGTTTTCTTGGAAGACTATGCTTCAGCGCTCAAAGCTGCATCGCAATCACAAGGCCTGCTGTCGGTGACATCGCCGAATATTGAGCGGGCCGAATATCACTTCTATGCCGCTCTGGCACGAGCTGGATCTATTGGAACGATTGAATCCACCCGGACGGAAGAGGATATGGCCCACACAACGGCCATCACGGCTCACCACCGGCAACTTGAAAGTTGGGCCAGGGATTGTCCCGAGAATTTCGAAACCCGTTCAGCCCTCGTAGGCGCCGAGCTTGCCCGGATCGAGAATCGTAAGCTGGACGCGCAACGTCTGTATGAGCAGGCCATCCGGTCGGCTCGCGCCAACCGCTTCCTCCACATCGAGGCGCTCGCTTGTGAAACAGCCGCGCACTTCTATGCCGCGGGCGGCTTCGAAGATATTGCCGACATGTATCTCCAGAGGGCTCGCAACGGCTACGTACGCTGGGGTGCCAACGGAAAGGTGCGGCAAATCGACGAGCGTTATTCGCACCTCGCCGTAGCCGATACGCGTGGGCGAAAGGCAGAGATTACATCGTCGGATCAACCGCTGGACCTCGCCGCCGTTATCAAGGCGTCGCGGGTGCTATCGAGCGAAATTCTACTGCCTCGCTTGATCGAGCAACTCATGGTGATCGCGTTGCGGAATGCGGGCGCAAATCGCGGCCTCCTAATACTCCCAGCTGGGGATACATATGTGATCCATGCGGAGGCGCGAGCGGTCGATGAACAGATTAACGTCACGATGCGCCAAGATCCTATTGATCCGATGGTCTGTCCCGAGTCCCTGATCCGCTATGTTCTCCGCACACGGGAAAGTGTGCTCCTCGATGATGCCTCCAAACCCAGCCTGTTCTCTGAGGACAGCTATCTACACGACCGACTATCCAGGTCGGTCCTCTGCTTCCCACTTATCAAGCAACAGCAGTTAGCCGGAATTTTGCTGCTCGAAAACACGCTGACTTCACACGCATTCACGCCGGCCCGGATCTCGATCCTGGAACTCTTGGCAGCCCAAGCTGCGATTTCACTTGAGAACACCCGTCTCTATGCTGAAGTGCGGGAGCGCGAAGCGAAGGTCAGGCGCCTCGTCGATTCTAATATAATTGGCATCTCGATCGGCAAGGCCGACGGTTGCGTTTTGGAAGCTAATAAAGCGTTTCTGCGGATTGTTGGATACGATGAAGCTGACCTCGCTGCAGGTCGATTGCGTCGGGCTGAGCTGACGCCACTTGAGTGGCGTGATCGGGACCTACGGGCTGCTGCTGAAATGAGGATGACTGGCACGGCCCAACCATTCGAGAAGGAGTATCTGCGGAAAGACGGTAGTAGGGTGCCTGTGCTGGTTGGAGGCGCAACGTTGGATGAACGAGGAGACACCGTTGTTAACTTCGTTCTCGACTTGACGGACCGCAAACGTGCCGAAGCGGAACTGGCCCACGCTAACCGCATCACAACAATGGGCCAACTCACGGCCTCCCTGGCGCACGAGATCAACCAGCCTATCGGGGCTGCGCGCGTGAACGCCGGAACCACCGCGCGCTGGCTCCGTCAGGAGCCGCTCAACCTTGAAAAGGCCAGGCAGTCAAACGACCGCACCATAAAGGACGTCAGCCGCCTTGCCGAGATTGTAAACCGAATTCATGACTTCTCAAGAAAGTCGCCGGCACGAATGGAAGACTTGGAGATCAACGAAGTAATCCTTGAGATTACGACCCTGGCGGGAGCCGCGATGTCGGAACACGGCGTCTTGGCCAAGATGCGTTTATCGGAAGGCTTACCTCGCGTTGTGGGTGACCGAGTGCAATTGCAGCAGGTGGTCCTCAACCTGATCATGAATGCGGTGGAGGCTGTGAGCGAAGTTGAGGATCGACCACGAGAGCTGTTGATCAGTACTGATGAGGAAGGATCGGGCGGCGTGCTCCTCAAGATAAGTGATTCCGGTCCTGGCCTACCCCAAGCCGATCCGGAACGCGTGTTCGAAGCGTTCTATACAACCAAGGCCAGCGGTCTGGGCATGGGCTTGCCGATCTGCCGTTCGATCGTGGAAGCGCATGGCGGTCGACTGTGGGCAATACCAAATGAGCCTTGTGGCGCTGTGTTCCAAATCGCGCTGCCGATTGGCGGAAAATCGCTTGGCAATGAGTGCTAGACGAATGGGCCCAGCATGTTGACGGGTATGACATGATCGACGTGCGGGACATGCTGATTCGCGGCAGCGAGAAGGCACACGCTTCGATCGCGTGTCGTTCCCCCAATTGTGGCGCTCGATCCCGCTGAAATATACGTCCCTTCCGCTTCCGTCTGCTCCGATTGACCAACTACGATCGATGGAATCGACGGGCACTCCTGAAAAATCGTTCAGGCGAAGCGTTCCGGTGGCCTCGGGCGCCGGGCAGTCTACTGGCGCCTTCTATGAATGCACCGTCCAGTGGCTGCGCGAAGCGAAACGATCGGATCAAAAATTGACCGCTAAGCATTTGAAATCAGGGGCGCGCCGACACGATTCGAACGCGTGACCTTTGCCTTCGAAGGGCAGCGGTCGGGAGCGCATACGATCTCTTGGTCACGGCGTATGTACACGCGGCGGTTTATCTCAGGTGGCCAAGCGCAACGCGTTGCAAAAGCGCTGCGAAGTCGATCCGCTTTCCGGCACAACATGCACAAGCGTTCGGCGACTATCACCTGAGCTTGCGGGGGGTGAATTGGACAAGCTCAACCAACCTGATGTTAGGAGACTCAAGCTTGCACGCCTGCCTTGTCGGCATCGGCTTCTTGGGATCGACAAAGCTCCAATTAGCCCAATGCTGCATTAGCTTTGTGCGCGAATCGAAAAGTGCCGGCGGTCCGTCGTTCATTTCGAATTTCGGTCGCGCGGCGGCAGTCGAGATTAGTCAGATCTGCTTTGGGTTCGCACCCGCGCTCTCATTCTTGAGGGCCATCTGCTCGATTCCGTCGTTCGGAATAGCGAAATTCGCCGCGGCGCGTTTGGCTTGGTCGATACCAGCAAAAATACCAGCAGAGTGGACCGCTGCAGTGGGATTTTGCTTGGATTTTCAACTCTTCGCGACAGTTTTTCGAGGAAATCCGGAATCGAACCAGCGCCTTAAGTTATTGCTATCATTTAGATTTTTTCCGTAGTGCCCCTGGCCGGAATCGAACCAGCACTCCTTGCGGAACTCGATTTTGAGTCGAGCGCGTCTACCAGTTCCGCCACAGGGGCCCTCGGTCGGCCCCTCCAGGGAGGGCGTCGCGAAGCCGGCGGACTATAGCCATGGACAAAGCGAGGTCAACCCGCGCCAAAGTGATCCCGGCCGTTCTCGACAGCCGCATGGGGCGGGGTTACAGCCTTGAGACGCGACCCGTCGAGAAGAGGCTGCCGTGACGACCCAGAGTGCCGCAATAGCTGCGTTCAGGCAGGACAGCGCTGGTCCCGCGCTGACCGCCTCGGTGCTGGTCACCTTGATCGCGACGGTGACCATCGCAGGCGCCTGGTTCTTCCAGCTCGTGCTGGAGATCCTGCCCTGTCCGCTGTGCCTGGAGCAGCGCTACGCCTACTACCTCGCGATCCCGCTCGGCGCGCTGACGGCGCTTGCGGCGCGGAGCGGTGCGCCGCGGCCGCTGCTGCTCGCAGGGCTCGCCATCCTCGCGCTGGCGACGCTCGCCAATGCCGGGCTCGGCACCTATCACTCCGGCGTCGAATGGGGCTTTTGGCAGGGACCGACCGACTGCTCCGGTCCGGTGGTCAATCTCGGCAGCGCCGCCGATCTGCTGTCGAAGCTCGACACCGTGAAGGTGGTGCGCTGCGACGAGGTGCAGTGGCGCTTCCTCGGCCTTTCGCTCGCCGGCTACAACGTGCTGATCTCGCTCTTGATGGCTGCGATCGCCGCATGGGGATTTGTGCGGACGGCGAAGCGCGCGTAGCTGCCTTAGTAATAGCTGCCGTAGGGTGGGCAAAGCGAAGCGTGCCCACGATCTCCCAGCGATACGGCGTAGAATGGTGGGCACGGCGCTAACGTGCCTTTGCCCACCCTACGGCAGCGGAGTTCGTTACGGGAGCTGCGCTCCGTCAATCATCCACGTCGTCCTGCGTGCGGCCGAACAGGTGCACGATGCCCGGGGTTGCGATCGTGACGAACACGAAGCGCGAGAGGTGATGGGCGCCGACGAAGATCGGGTCGATGTGCAGGGTGAGCGCCAGCGCCAGCATCGCGTCCATCGCGCCCGGCGCGAAGGCGACGACGACGTCCGAGAACTTCACCTGCGTGGTGAGCGCGACGATGCCGACGAAGATCGCGGAGACGGCGATCGCCACAGTAAATGAGCCGAGCGCCGCGTTGATGTGGCCGGCCAGCGTCTTGATCCGCATCCGCGCGAAGCGGCTGCCGATCAGCGCGCCGATGCCGATCAGCGCCACGCCGCGCACCCAGTTCGGCAGGCCGCCCTCGACCCAGCCCGCGCCGTGCAGCACGCTGGAGGCGATCATCGCGCCGAACATCCAGCTCGCCGGAAACTTGATCAGCCGCAGCAGCAGCGCGGCGGCCAGCGAGGCCGCAACCAGCTCGACGAGGTCGAGCGGCGAGGCGATCGTCGTCGTCAGCGTCGGCGCCGCGGAGGGCGCGACGCCCGCGATCGCCAGCACCATCGGCAGCGCCGCCGTGAGGATGATGACGCGCATGGTCTGCACCACGGCGATGCCCGGCAGGTCGGCGCCGCGCTCGACCGCCAAAATCGTGATCTGCGACAGCGCGCCGGGGCTGCCGGCGAGGAAGGCCGAGGTGCGGTCCCAGCCGTGGATGCGCTGGAGGTAGTAACTCGAGCCGAAGGTGGAGCAGAAGGTGGCGAGCGCGAGCAGCCCGATGGTGAAGGGATAGGCACTGACCTGCTGGATCAGATGGCGCGAGACCACCGAGCCCAGCGAGATGCCGAGCAGCACGAGGACCGTCTGGGTCAGGATGGGCGGCAGGGACAGCTGGCGGCCGGCGATCGCGGCGATGCCGACCGCGATCATCGAGCCCGAGATCAGCCCGCCGGGAAGGCCGGCGAGCAGAAACACGAGGCCGCCGGCGGTGCCGATGACGAGCGTCTCCGCCGTGCTCAAGAGCTTGGCACGGCTCGGCCATTCGAACGGCAGGGAGGTGGTGATTTGCTTCACGCCACCTTATCGCAAATCAGCAGTAGGCGCACAATTGCAGGCTCGTCATGCCGCAATGCGCGCGCCTCCCACGGATGTGCGCGAGCCGTATTGTGACGGATTTACTTCTTTTCGGCGGCGGGGGCGGCGGTGCCGGCCTTCGCGGTCTTGATACATTCGGAGCGGAATTTCTTGCGCTCCTTGCCGTGCAGGCCCTTGGCATCGGCTTGCTTGGAGCATTCCAGCGACTCGGCCGAGCGCTCCTTCGGCGCCTTCTTGTCGGTGGCGGCGGCTTCAGTCTTGGCATCGGTCTTGGCGGCCGGCGCGGCGGTCTGTGCGAACGCGGTGCCGGAAGCCAGCAGGGAGGCGAGAGCGACGACGGCGAGGCGGGACGTGAAGGTCATGGTGTTGCACTCTTCTTGCGAGAATGGCGAAGGGCTGCGAACGTCGGCTCGTGTTGCTGAACGCGACATGAATAATTTGAACGGCGGCATCACTATATTTTGGCGGCCGGCGCCATCGCTTCCTTGTCGCAAGCGGGCGGCACGCTAGGATAGCAATGTTCGTTTCACTTCCCCAGGGCATGACCGAGGGAAGACCAAGGAGGATCCAGGGATGACCATTCAGTCGAAATTGCTGTGTGCGATCGCGGTGTCGGGCTTTGCCGTACTGGCGGCGAGCGCGCCGGCGCAGGCACTGACCTCGCAGGAGTGCAGCGCGAAATATCAGGCCGCCAAGAAGGACGGCTCGCTCGGCACCATGAAGTGGAATGACTTCCGCAAGGCCCAGTGCGGCGCGGACGCGACGCCCGCCGCGGCGCCGACCGCGGCCGCTCCGGCTGCGCCCGCTGCTCCCGCCGAGCCGAAGCAGGCGAAGAAGGAAGCGGCTCCCGCCGCGCCGACCCTGCCGGCGGGACCTGCGATCTATCCGAATGCGGTTGATCCGAAATACTCCAAGGAGACCGCCGGCAAGGCGCGCCTGCACACCTGTGTCGACCAGTACAATGCCAACAAGGCCACCAACGGCAATGGCGGCATGAAGTGGATCGAGAAGGGCGGCGGCTATTACAGCGAATGCAACAAGAAGCTGAAGGGCGCCGCCTGAGCTTCGAATTGATGCGATGGCCGGAGCGACGCTCCGGCCATTTTGCTCGGGCCCTCTGCCGCGCCTGAAGCGTGATGAGATTGGGATGAATCGTCATCGCACTTTAGGTCGTTGTTTGAGCATGATCTTTTCGGAAAACCGCTGCGCACTTTTCCGGATCATGCTCTAATCCAGCAGCTTCTCCGCCGATTTCGCCACCAGCTGCGACCGCTTGCGCGGGCCGCGCTCGACGAACAGGAGGCTCTGGCCGAAGATGAAGCAGTAGAACAGGAAAGCTTGCGCCTCGGCTTCTTCGGCCGCAAGGCCGGTCGCGCGATAGAGCTCGGCGACGTGCTTCAGCCGCACCGCATCCACGCTCGCCACCGCCGCCGCCGCATTCTCGTCCGAGCGGGCCCATTGCCGGATCGCAAGCTCGATCGCCATGCCCTCCGGATTGAGACGCTCGGAATAGAGCTGGATCACCGCCCTCAGCCGCTCGCGCGGCGCCTCGCCGTCGAGGCTGGTCTGCTGCGCGATCGAGGCCTCGCGTCCCTCGCGCCAGCGTTCCAGCATGAGATCGAGCAGCGCGGCGCGGTCGGCGAAGCGGCGGTAGAAGCCGCCCTTGGTGACGCCGAGATTCTTGGCGAGCACCTCGACCCTGACACCCTCGACCCCCGAGCGGGCGAGCTCGGCAAACCCTGCCTCGACCCAGACGTCGCCCTTGCCGTCGCTCATGAAATCAGCCTCACCGGTTCTTGATACGGTGCCGTATTGCTAACGCGACGGAGGCCTGATACGCTACCGTATCAATCAGCCAAAAAGGCGGAAAGAAAAAGGGCAGGGAGCAATTGCGATGGAGCAGGAGGCGACCTATCGCGGCACGGTGTATCCGTGGCAATGCGATCACGTCGGCCACATGAACATCATGTGGTATGTCGGCAAGTTCGACGAAGCCAACTGGAATCTGTTCGCCCGCCTCGGGCTGACGCCGAGCTACCTGCGCTCCTCCGGCCGCGGCATGGCGGCCGTGCAGCAGAACATCACCTACAGGCGCGAGCTGCTTGCCGGCGACATCGTCGAGATCCGCAGCCACTTGCTCGAAGTCCGCGACAAGTCGATCCGCTTCCGACACGACATGACGAATGCCGAGACCGGCGAGATCGCCGCAACTTGCGAGATCACGGGTGTGCACATGGACCGTGGGCTGCGCAAGTCAACGCAGTTCGCAGACGCGATCCGGGCGGTCGCTTTGAAGCATCTCGCCGAACCGGTCGGGGTCTGAGTCATGGCCGCATTCGAGCCGAAAAACCCGGGCTATCGCGCGGCGACCATTGCCATGTTCGAGGGCCAACCGGCGATGCACACGCTCGGCATCGCGATCGTACGTCTCGCGCCGGGCGAGGTCGAGCTGGCAATGCTGCATTCGCCCGCATTCACGCAGCAGAACGGCTTTATCCATGCCGGCATCATCACCGCAGGCCTCGACAACGCCTGTGGCGTTGCCGCCTTCACCCTGATGCCGGGCGAGGCGGATATCCTGACCGTCGAGTTCAAGACCACGCTGCTCGCGCCCGCCCGCGGCACGCGCTTCGTCTTCAAGGCCGAGGTGGTCAAGTCCGGCCGCACGCTGACCTTCTGCGAGGCCAAAGCCTTTGCCGAGCACGAGGGCAAGACCACGCTGATCGCCACCATGACCGGGACGTTGATGGCGATGCTGCCGCGCGTGGCGGCCTAGCGCCCGCCGGACACGATTTGCGCATGGCGCGGCGATGACATCGCGCCCGCGGCGTTCTATATGGACCCGTAACAATTCCCGGTCCCGGGCCGTATTCTTGCGGGATGGGACCGAAACGGGACGAGATATGACTGGATTTGGGAAGAAGGGCCTCGTGGCGACACGGCGCACCGCGTTGACGCTGATCGGGGCGGGCGCCCTTGCAGCGGGCGGGATCACCTCGGCGCTGGCGGCCACCGATGATGACGAGGTCCTGACCGAAACCAAGGTGCTGCGCGATCCCGACACGCCGGTCGCCGGCAATCCCGACGGCAACATCACCATCGTCGAATGGTCCGACTACAATTGTCCCTATTGCCGCAAGCTCGAGCCCGAACTGCGCCAGGTGGTCCAGGACGACGGCAAGGTGCGGCTGGTGATGAAGGACTGGCCGATCCTCGGGCCGGTCTCGGTCACCGCGGCGCGGATCGCGCTCGCGGCGAAATTCCAGGACAGGTACCACCAGTCGCATGACGCCATGATGGGGGTCAGCTCCCGCCTGACCGAGCCGCGCATCAACGAGCTGTTGGCCGCCGCCGGCGTCGACATGGACCGCCTCAAGCGCGATCTCACCGATCACGCCAAGGACATCGACGCCATCCTCAAGCGCAACAACGAGCAGGCGGAAGCTTTCGGTTTCCGCGGCACGCCGTCGTTCATCGTCGGCAAGTACCGCGTGCCCGGCGTGCTCAGCATGAACGAGTTCGAGCAGGTCATTGCCGACGCCCGCAAGGCCAAGATGAACTGAGCCGGCGCACCGGTCACGGGCCAACGCAAAGGCGCCGCCGCGGAGCCGCGACGGCGCCTTGTTTGCATTTGGCAAGTCGAGAATACTTCTCCGAAATTACTTCGACGAGATCCGGACCCAGTCCTTGTGCGCGCGGTCGCGCAGCGCGTCCCAATCGGCCTTCGCGACGTCCCAGTTCACGATGGTCCGGTTGGTGGTTGCGACCTCGCCATTGGCGACGGATGAGGTCTGCATGGAGTCATAGATATAGACGCCGCACACGAGCAGCAGCGCGCCCAGGATCATTCCGAAAAAAGTCTGCATCTGCGAACCTCCGGTGACGGGCAATAACGTCGGCCCGGAGTGATGGTTCCGCGGCGATGCGGCGCATGTAAGGAGAGGTTATTCATCCTTCATTCAGCCATTCCACCAGCTCGGCATTGATCTCGCGCGGATAGGTGTGGCTGAGATCGTCGATCTCGCGGTACGTAACGTTGGCGCCCGCCGCCGAGAGCGCAGCTTGCGTCTGGCGGGCCGTCTGCACCGGAAACATCCAGTCGAGCTTGCCGTGGGTGATGAAGATGGGCAGGCCTTGCAGGCGCGTGGCATCCGCCATCTCCGCCATCAGCGGATGGAACGTCGCCGACACCGGCGCGAGATGTGTGAAGGGCGAAGCGCCGTCGAGGCCGGTGACGTAGCAGAAGGTGCCGCCGTCGCTCATGCCGGTCAGCAGCAGGCGCGAGGCATCGATGCTCCAGCGGCTGCGTACGGTCTCGAGGATGCGCATCAGGTTCGGCGTGTCGGAATCCTCGCCCATCAGCGCCCAGGTCGGGCCGGTCGCGGTCGGCGCCACCAGGATCGCGCCGAGGCTGCGGCCGTCGCGCAGCCAGCTCCAGAGAAAACCGCGGCCATTGCCGCTGCCGCCGTGCAGCGCCATTACCAGCGGGATGGCGCGATCGGGCCTGTAATATTCGGGCACATAGACCGAGAAGCCGCCGCGGCTACCGGGCTCGTTGTGATCGTGGAAGATGCCGGTGTCGTCGCCCGCGCCGGCTTCGAGCCGCGCCAGCAGATCACCATTCTCGCGATTGGCGGCGTTGAGGAAGAAGTTGCTCACCGGCGGAAACTGCACCGCGAGCGGATAGAGCGCTTCCAGCGCGCGCGGGACGTGGCGCAGCGCACGGAAGACCGCGACGAGATCGCCATTGCCGCGCTCGACGTCGCGGATGCCGGCAAAGGCAGCGAGCGTCTCGGTGCAGGCGCGATCGAGCCGCTCGCGCAGCCCCGCGAACTGCTCCGGCCACTCCCCGATCGCAGCGTGTGCCGCTTGCAGGCCCTCATCCGGCGTGCCGATCGCATTCATCACCGAGGCGAAGGCGGGCGGATGCAAATGCCGCTGGAAGAAGCCGAGCGCTTCCAGCGCATTGAGCAGCGGCGGCAGCACGGCCACGATGTCGTCGATCACGGCCTCGCTCATCGCGGCTACCTCGGTATGGGATCAATGCAGCTTCGGCGCCTTCAGGAGCTTGAAGCGGTCGGTCGAGGTCACCGTGACGTCGAAGGTGACGCCTTCATGATGCACGGTGAGCGGTATATCGACGCCAGCGGCGCCGAGCGCCCACATCTTCCTGTAGAAGCCGGTCTGGCTCCTGACCTTCTCGCCGTCGACGGCGAGGATGACGTCACCGGTCTTGAGCTCGGCTCGCGCGGCCGGGCCGTTGGCGGAAATCCCGATCACCACCACGCGGTTGTCGATCTCGGTCGAGTACAGCCCGAGCCAGGGCCGTGCCGGTTTGTTGACGCGGCCGAACTTGCGCAAGTCCTCGAGGATCGGTTTCAAGAGATCGATCGGCACGATCATATTGACGTGCTCGGCCTTGCCCTCGCGCTCGCGTTCGAGCTGGAGCGAGCCGATGCCGATCAATTCGCCGCGCTCGTTGAGCAGCGCCGTGCCGCCCCAGTTCGGGTGCGCGGGATAGGTGAAGACGGCCTCGTCCAGCAGATATTCCCAATAGCCAGCGAATTCCTGCTTGGCCACGATCTGGCTCGCGACCGAGCGCGTGCGGCCGCCGGCGCCGCCGACCACGACGCGGTCGCCGATGCGGGTGTCCGCCGAACTGCCGAGCGGCAGGGGCTCGACGTCGAGATCGCCGAGCGCCTGCACGAGGCCGAAGCCGGTGACGGTATCGAAGCCGAGCACATGCCCTTCGACAACGCGCCCGTCGGCGAGGTGCAGCCACACCGATTCCGCCTCGGTGATGAGATAGCCGATGGTCAGCACCAACCCGTTGTCGATCACGACGCCGTTGCCGGCGCGTTCGGTGCCCAATGTTTCGGCGCTGAAAGCGTCCGGCGGGATGATGGCGTGCAGGCCGACGACGGAGCCGAGCGCGCGGTCGAGATCGAAGCCGTAGTCGCTCGCACGCGGCTGATTGGCCGGCGGCACTCTCCATTCGGTCAGGGTGGACATGGAGTTCTCCTGGCTGAGAGCATCGCTCCGCCGTGGCTGGCGGAACGACGCGCGAAGCACTCATAATTTAGGCTGGCGGCGGCCGTCTTGAAAGCCTCGTTCCCAATTATTCCGGAGAACGCCGCGTGAAATCTTCGAAAGGCACGGAAACACTGCATGCACGCGACAGGCGGTTTGCGATCCGGCACCGGCCGCATGGCTGCTGTCCGACGAGGCGCTAGGCGGCCTGCGATGAAGCTGCTAACCATTGCCGCTTCGTTTGACCAAGGGATCACGGACCGAAGCAATGGACAACCGCAGCGACATCTGGCGTGGCGTCGACACGATCAAGGGGCGTTTCATCGACCTCAGCGACAAGGTCTGGGGCATGCCCGAAGTCTGCTACACCGAGGCGCGGTCGGCCGCCGAGCATCTCGCCGAGCTGCGTCACCAGGGTTTCCGCATCACCGAGAACGTCGCGGGCATTCCGACCGCGCTGATGGGCGAGTGGGGCGAGGGCGGACCTGTGATCGCCTTCATGGGTGAATATGACGCGCTGCCCGGCCTCAGCCAGGAGGCTGGCGTTGCGGAACACCGTCCGGTCGAAACCGGCGGCCATGGTCATGGTTGCGGACACAACCTGCTCGGCTCCGCCGCGCTGCTCGCCGCGACCGCGGTCAAGGACTGGCTCGCCGAGAACAAGGTGCCGGGCCGCGTGCGCTATTACGGCTGCCCGGCGGAAGAGGGCGGCGCGGCCAAGGCCTTCATGGTGCGCTCCGGTGCCTTCGAGGACGCCGACATCGCCATCACCTGGCATCCGCACAGTTTCTGGGAAGTCGCGGTGACGCCGTCACTCGCCAACACCCGCGCCGACTTCATCTTCACCGGCCGCACCTCGCATGCGGCGGCTTCGCCCCATCTCGGCCGCTCCGCGCTCGATGCGGTGGAATTGATGAATGTCGGCGTGAACTACATGCGTGAGCACATGCCGAGCGACGCGCGCGTGCATTACGCGCTGCTCGACACCGGCGGCATCGCCCCCAACGTGGTGCAGGCCCATGCGCGCGTGCGTTATTCGATCCGCGCCCGCGACCTGCCAGGCATGAACGAGCTGGTCGGGCGCGTGAACAAGATTGCCCAGGGCGCAGCTCTGATGACCGAGACCAAGGTCGAGATGAAGATCATCTCGGCAGTTTCCAACATCCTGCCGAATGCGCCGCTGGAGCAGGCGCTGCATCGGGTGATGGAGGAGCTCGGGCCGCCGCATTTCGACGATGCGGACAAGAGCTTTGCCGGCGAGATCCGCGCGACGTTGAGCGACAAGGACATCGCGTCGGTTTATTACGCGATCGGCATGGAGCCGAGCGATCGGCCGCTGGCTGACTTCCTGGTGCCGCTCGATGCCAAGCGCAACCCGCTTGTAGGCTCGACTGATGTCGGTGACGTGAGCTGGGTGGTCCCGACCGTGCAGGTTCACGCACCGACGGTTGCAATCGGCACCCCGTTCCACACCTGGCAGGTGGTGGCGCAGGGCAAGAGCCCGCACGCCCACAAGGCCATGGTGCAGGCGGCCAAGGCGATGGCGGGCCTCGGCATCAAGGCGTTGACGCAGCCGGAACTGATCGAGGCCGCGAAAGCGGACCTCAAGAAGCGGACCGCCAAGACGCCCTATGTCTGCCCGCTGCCGGATCACGTCGCGCCACCGCTCGATATGTCCGTGGTGTAGAAAATTTCGTCTCGATACTTCGTCTGATCCAGCGAACAAATTTTTCGCAGTGCAACGTGGAATCCGGCGTATTTTGACGCCGGTTTGCCGAACGCCTGGGCTGCCGAACGCAATTTTGCCCAACAGACAGCCAGAACACCGTTCGCATACACACGGTCGGAGTTGACGCGCAGCCTATTCGGTGTGCCATCTACCGCCAGCCAAACCCGGCGGCCGCTTGCGGTCGCCTGCATCCATACCGGGAACCAGACGGGGGACAACCATGCTGGATAAAGAACTGCGTTCGATGATCGGCGATGTGAAGGACGGGCGGATGGATCGCCGCGCCTTCATCAAGCGCATGGCCGCAGTCGGCCTCACCGCGCCCCTCGCCAACCAGATTCTCGCGCTCGGCGGCGTCGCCATGGCGGAAGGTCCGCAGGTCTACAAGCCGACCAAGCGCGGCGGCGGCGGTGCGCTGAAGCTGCTGTGGTGGCAGGGCCCGACCCTGCTCAACCCGCATTTCGCCACCGGGACCAAGGACCAGGACGGCGCGCGCCTGTTCTACGAGCCGCTCGCCTGCTGGGATCCCGACGGCAACATGAAGCTGGTGCTCGCCGCCGAGATCCCCTCGGTGGAGAACGGCAGCCTGGCCGCCGACGGCAAATCGGTGACCTGGAAGCTCAAGCCCGGCGTCAAGTGGCACGACGGCAAGCCATTCACCGCCGACGATGTCGTGTTCAACTGGGAATATGCCAAGGATCTCGCCACCTCGGCGCTGACCATTAGCACCTATCGCGACATCACGGTCGAGAAGGTGGACGATCTCACGGTCCGGATCGTCTTCAACAAGCCGACGCCGTTCTGGGCCGACGCCTTCGTCGGTGCGCCCAACACCATCATCCCCAAGCATCTTTTCGCCGACTACAAGGGAGCCAAGTCCCGCGAGGCGCCGGCCAACCTCTCGCCGGTCGGCACTGGCCCCTACAAGTTCGTCGAGTTCAAGCCGGGCGATCTCGTCCGCGGCCAGCTCAATCCCGACTACCACATGCCGAACCGGCCCTATTTCGACACGGTCGAGATGAAGGGTGGCGGCGACGCCGTCTCGGCGGCGCGCGCGGTGATCCAGACCGGCGAATATGATTTCGGCTGGAACATCCAGGTCGAGGACGACGTGCTGCTGCGGCTGGAGAAGGGCGGCAAGGGCAAGACCATCTACGCCGTGGGCGGCGACACCGAGTTCATCGCGCTCAACTTCACCGACCCCAACACCGAGGTCGACGGCGAGCGCTCGTCGATGAAGACCAAGCACCCGCTGTTCTCCGACCCCGCGGTGCGCAAGGCGCTGTCGCTGCTGGTCGATCGCGAATCCGTCAAGAAGGCGATCTACGGCCGCGCCGGCCGCACCACCGCCAACTTCCTCAACGGTCCGGAGAAGTTCGTTTCCAAGAACACCACCTGGGAGTTCAGCATCGAGAAGGCCTCGAAGCTGCTCGACGATGCCGGCTGGAAGCCCGGCGCGGACGGCATCCGCGAGAAGGACGGCAAGAAGCTGAAGCTGCTGTACCAGACCTCGATCAACGGCCCGCGCCAGAAGACCCAGGCGATCATCAAGCAGGCCTGCCAGAAGGCCGGCATCGACGTCGAGCTGAAATCGGTCGTCGCCTCCGTGTTCTTCTCCTCCGACGTCGCCAATCCCGATACCTATGCGCACTTCTACGCCGACCTCGAGATGTTCCAGATCCCGCTGAGCCAGCCGGATCCGGCGCAGCACATGCGCCGCTATCTGTCGACCCTCGTCGCCACCAAGGAAAACAAGTGGCAGGGCACGAACTTCCCGCGGTGGGTCAACAAGGATTACGACGCGACCATCGAAGCCGCCGAGAGCGAGATGGATCCGGTCAAGCGCGCGGCGCTCTACATCAAGGCCAACGATCTCATGTACCAGGACACCGTGTTCATCCCGGTGCAGCATCGGCTGAAGGTGGAGGCGGCAGCCAACAATCTGCGCCCGATCATCAGCGGATGGGCCAACGAAACCGACAATCTGCACGACTGGTACCGCGAGGAATGATCACGCGCGGCTAGGCGGGGTCCTTCTTTCATGAGTCAGTATGTCCTGCGTCGCCTCCTGATCGCGATTCCGAGCCTGCTCGGAATCTCGGTCGTCCTGTTCGTCGTGCTGGCGCTGGCGCCGGGAGATCCCTTCTCGGAGCTGGCGACCAATCCGAACGTGCCGCCCGAAGTGCAGGCCGCACTTCGGGCCAAGTTCGGCCTCGACGATCCGATCTACCTTCGTTACCTGAGCTGGCTCTCCGCCATGCTGCACGGCGACTGGGGTTTCTCCTTCGTCAGCCGGATGAACGTCGATCAGCTCATCCTCCAGCGCCTGCCGGCCACGCTCTACGTGATCGGCTCGGCGCAGATCCTGGCGCTGCTGATCGCGATCCCCGTCGGCGTCTATGCTGCGACGAAGCCCTATTCGCTGTTCGACCAGATCGCCAACACGCTCGCCTTCGTCGGCTTCTCGCTGCCGACCTTCTTCACCGGCATCCTGTTCATCCTGATCTTCTCGGTCACGCTGGACTGGCTGCCTTTCGTCTACACCACCGACATCAAGGCGACCGGCATCCGCTGGGTGCTGGAGATGATCCGCCAGGCGATCATGCCGGTGGCGGTGCTCGGTCTGTTCCAGGCGGCGTCGATGACGCGCTTCGTGCGCTCGGCGATGCTCGATGTCATCAGGCTCGACTACGTCACCACGGCGCGCGCCAAGGGCCTCGGCCAGGCCAAGGTCATCATCAAGCACGTGATGCGCAACGCCATGATCCCGGTCGTGACGCTGATCGCGTTGCAGATGCCGGCGGTGTTCGGCGGCGCCATCGTCACCGAGCAGATCTTCCGGATTCCCGGCATCGGCTCGCTGCTGATCTCCTCCATCCTTTCCAACGACACGCCGGTGGTGATGGCCGTCACCTTCGTCTTCGCGTGCCTCGTGGTGCTGTTCAACCTCATCGCGGACGTCCTATATGGCTGGCTTGACCCTCGCATCTCCCTCCGCTGAGCGGGGCGTCTACTCGCCCTGGCGCGAGACGTGGCGGCGCTACAGCCGCCACAAGCTCGCCGTGATCAGCGCCTTCCTGCTGCTCATCCTGATCCTGGCGGTCGTCGTCGGCCCCTTCGTCTGGCGCATCAAGATCAACGACATCGACATCGTGGCGGGCCTGCAGGGGCCCTCGCTCGCGCATCCCTTCGGGACCGACGATCTCGGCCAGGATATCCTGGCCCGCATGATCTATGGCGGGCGGATCTCGCTCGCGGTCGGGCTCGCCGCGATGCTGGTCTCGGTGGTCATCGGCACGCTGATCGGCGCGCTCGCCGGCATGTCGCGCGGCGCGCTCGGGCACGGCCTGATGTGGCTCACCGACCTGTTCCTGTCGCTGCCACAACTGCCCTTGCTGCTGCTGCTCATCTATCTGTTCCGCGACGGGCTGAAGTCGATGTTCGGTCCCGAGGGCGGCATCTTCATCCTGATCGTGCTCGTCATTGGCGGCCTGCGGTGGATGCCGGTCGCCCGCCTCGTGCGCGCGCAGTTCCTGTCGATCCGCGAGAAGGAGTTCGTGGAGGCGGCACGCGCGCTCGGCGCGAGCCCGGTGCGGCAGGTGGTGCGGCACATCCTGCCCAATGCGGTCGGGCCCGTGATCATTGCCGGCACGATCGACGTCGCGGCCGCCATCATCGCCGAATCGACGCTGTCCTTCCTCGGCCTCGGCTTCCCGCCTGACACCCCGACCTGGGGCCGGCTATTGTTCGACGCCAAGGACTTTCTCGACATCGGCCCGCACTGGGCGCTGTTTCCGGGCGGCGCGATCTTCATCGCCGTGGTCGCCATCAACTTCATCGGCGACGGTCTGCGTGACGCGCTCGATGCGCGACGGGTGATCTGATGGCGCCGCTGCTCGAGATCAAAGGCCTCAAGACTCATTTCTCCACCGACGACGGCATCCTCCAGGCCGTCGACGGCGTCGACATCTCGATCAACCGCGGCGAGACGCTCTGCGTCGTCGGCGAGTCCGGCTGCGGCAAGACCGTGACCGCGATGTCGATCCTGAAGCTGATCGCGATGCCGCCGGGCCGTATCGCGGCGGGCCAGATCATCTTCGAGGGCCGCGACCTGGTGCCGCTGACGAGCAATCAGCTCGACGAGATCCGCGCCAAGGAGATCGGCTTCATCTTCCAGGAGCCGATGACCTCGCTCAACCCGGTGCTCACCGTCGGCGAGCAGATCGCCGAGAGCCTGCGCCGCCATGAGGCGGTGACCAAGAAGCAGGCGCTCGAGCGCACCATCGAGATGCTGAAGCTGGTGCAGATTCCGAACGCCGAAGGCCGCGTGCACAATTATCCGCACCAGTTCTCCGGCGGCATGCGCCAGCGCGTGATGATCGCGATGGCGCTCGCCTGCAAGCCGAAGCTGATCATCGCCGACGAGCCCACCACCGCGCTCGACGTCACCATCCAGGCGCAGATCCTCGATCTGCTCCAGGACATGAAGGAGCGTTTCGGCATGGCGGTGATGCTGATCACCCATGCCATGGGCGTCGTCGCCGAGACTGCGCAGCGCGTCGTCGTGATGTATGCCGGCAAGGTGGTGGAGGAGGCCCCCGTCGACGATCTCTTCGCCGATCCCCGCCATCCCTATACGCGAGGCCTGATCCGCTCGATCCCGCGCATCGATCTCGACAGCGAGCACAAGACGCGGCTCGAAGCGATCGGCGGCTCGGTGCCGATCCTGATCAATCCGCCGGTCGGCTGCCGCTTTGCGCCGCGCTGCAAGTTTGCCATGAACGTCTGCACCGAGAGGGAGCCGCTGCTGCGCGAGGTCGCGCCCGGCCACCGCATGGCCTGTCATCTGGGAGATCCGCAGTTGGGGAACGTGTCATGAGCGAGCCCTTGCTCCGCGTCAGCGGCCTGAAGAAACACTTCCCCGTGCTCGGCGGCCTGCTCTCGCGCCAGGTCGGCAGCGTCTATGCGGTCGACGGCGTGTCGTTCTCCGTCAATCGCGGCGAGACGCTGGGCCTCGTCGGCGAATCCGGCTGCGGCAAGTCGACGACGGGGCGCTGCGTGCTGCGCCTGATCGAGCCGACCGACGGCGAGGTCACCTTCGACGGCCAGGATGTGCGCCAGCTCGGCGGCGCTGACCTGCGCGCGATGCGGCGGAACATGCAGCTGGTGTTCCAGGATCCCTTCGCCTCGCTCAATCCGCGCATGACGGTCGGCGCCATCCTCGGCGAAGCCTTCACCATCCATAATCTCGCATCCTCCGCCAAGGAGCGCGAGGAGCGGGTCGCGGCCCTGCTCGTGAAGGTCGGGCTCAAGGCCGAGCACATGCGGCGCTATCCGCATGAATTCTCCGGCGGCCAGCGCCAGCGCATCGTGATCGCGCGCGCGCTCGCGGTCGAGCCGAAGCTGATCGTCTGCGACGAGCCGGTCTCTGCGCTCGACGTTTCGATCCAGGCCCAGGTGATCAATCTCCTGGAAGACCTCCAGGCCGAGTTGAACCTCACCTATCTCTTCGTCGCGCACGACCTGTCGGTGGTCGAGCACATCTCCGACCGCGTCGCGGTGATGTATCTCGGCCGCATCGTCGAGCTGGCGAAAGCCAGCGACCTCTACCGCCATCCGCAGCATCCCTACACCAGGGCGCTGTTGTCGGCGGTGCCGGTGCCCGATCCAAAGCTCAAGCGCGAGCGCATCCGCCTCAAGGGCGACGTGCCAAGCCCGATGAAGCCGCCGTCAGGCTGCCACTTCCACACCCGCTGCCCGATCGCCCAGCCGCGCTGCGCCGAAAGCGCGCCCGAGCTGAAGGAAGGAGCGAGCGGTCACTTCGTGGCGTGCCATCTGGCGTAGTGCGATGAACCCGCAGGGTGGCCACAGCGCTTGCGCGCCTTTGCCCACACTGCGCATATTCATCCATGATGCAGGCCATATTCCGAAAGGGCGTGCCTGAACGCCTCGATCGACGTGTGGTGATGCGCGAACAGGCCTGCCTCGCGAGCGCCGGCAACATTGGCCATGAGATCGTCAATGAACAGCGCGCTCTGCGGCATCACGTTGAGCTCGGACAGGCAGCGGCGATAGCAGCGCGGGTCCGGCTTCGCCGTCTTGAACTGGGCCGAGGCATAGATTCTCGAGCCGAACAGCGGACGCAAGTCCGGCAGCAGCGTGTCGACATGGTCGGCGACCAGCGTGGTGTTGTTGGTCAGGACGGCAATGTCGACGGTCTCGCGCAGGCGACGGACAATCTCCAGCATCGCGGAATTCGCCTGCATCGAACGGCGCCGCGCCTCCACCCACTCCTCGAGCGACAGCGGATAGCCCATGCGTTCGCCGAAGCCTCGAAGATAAGCCGCAGCATCGAGCGTGCCGGAATCGCCGAGCGCCTCGAAGCCGCTCTCCCAGATCGCCTCGTGGATGAACGCGCTGGTCGTCCCCGCCAGCTTTGCCAGGCAGGCGACGCGCTTCGCCCTGTCGTAGTCGCAGAGCACGTTGTCCATGTCGAACAGGACGAGCTTGATGGCCTCAGTCACGGCAACACTCTCAAATCGGCCGAACATCCGGCCGTGACTGCAGTCATATCGCGCCGAAACGCGGCCGACAAATCAGCGTGGCTATGATGGTCGGCGATGGCCAAGCTGGTGCAGCAGCGTATCGATGGCCGGCACCGCACAGGTCTCGCGCAGCCATTTTTCGGCCTGGTCTCTCAGCTCACCCGGGGACGCCGAGCCGTTCGGCCCGAAGTCGAACCGCTCGTAGAACTTCATGAAATAGGCGACGTCGATCGTGAGCAGGGCGACGCCGGCGAAGCTGCCGTCGGGATGGTCGATCCGGCGTGAGGCCGTGACGATCCATTGGCCGCCGGCGCGGCTCTTGATCGGCCGCCCCATCAGCGTGCCCTTGTCCGCGGAGTCGCGGTGCTGCCGGAAATAGTCGCGATCGCTGTTGTTGAACCTGGAGAGATCGACATGCTCGGTCGTGGCGAGCCAGCGGCCGGTCTCGTCATAGACGAAGATGCCGCGGATGCGGTCCGATGATTTGCGGGTCGGCAGGTAGGTCTGGAGCTTTGTGATCGTGTCGGGGCCCGTCCCGTCGAGCTCGAGCCGGTGCACCAGCCCGCCCAGGATCGTATCGGCGAGCTCGAAGGTGTCGTCGGCATGCTGGATCAGCGAGTGCGCCAGTTTGGCAACATCGATCTCGGCGTTCCTGAGCTCGGCATCGCGCGCCTCCCATTCGCGCCAGGCGCTCAAGCCGAGGATCGCCGCGCAGATCAGCACGACGAAGCCCGCCGCCCAGAGCGGAAGGCGCGTCTTGCCGAGGTCGCGGCTGGTGACCATCAGGCTTGCTCCAAATCGGCGCAAACCTCTCACCTTGGCCTTAACGGCCTGTTGCAACATCCATGATGATTGTGCGGAGCCGTATTCGACCGGAGACAATCTCCGACATTGCGACAGGTTGTGGTCGAAGGATGTTAACCAAGCCGCCGCGCAATGGCTCCGCTTCCTATTCGCTGCGTCATTCCTCCAGCGTGAAGCCGACGCGCAGCGTTACCTGATAATGGCGCACAGCGTTGTTCTCGATGTGGCCGCGCGTCTGCACCACCTCGAACCATTTCATCTCACGCACGGTCTTGGCGGCGCGGCTGACCGCATTCTTGATCGCATCCTCGATCGAGGTCTCGGACGATCCGACCAGTTCCAGGATCTTGTAGACGTGATCCTTCTCGGCTGTGGGCATGACTGTTCTCCCCTTGTGTGGCGGCGTGACCTGGATGCTTCGACCGCAAGCCCGCCGGCTTTCGCGAGACATGCGGCATCCATTGAACGGATGCCGGCGCTTCGGGTTCCCTCCGGCCGCAGAGTGAGGCCGGCGACGGCCGCCTGCCCTCGGGTTTGGTGAAAGGATGGGGGAATCGGTGCAGGTCTGGTTTTTGTAAGTGCACGAAAATCTGGCTCGCATAAGCGGGCGGCGATCCCGAATTTGCGCGCCGGCAGCATGGCTGCACTTGCCGGTCCGAATGCGGGCGAGTTAATTTCTGCGCCTTTCCTGGCCTGTTCGATGTGTGATGATGATCGACCGTTGGACGAGGGGCGCTCTGGTTGCGATCGGTCTCTGCGCCGTGCCTGCGCCAGGCATCGCGCAGGACGATCTTGATGTCGCGCCGGACAGCCTGACGCTGCAAGTGACGACCGATCCTTCCATGATCGAGTGCCGGCGGCTGGAGACGGTGAATCCGGCCTCGCTCGCGTTCCTGCCGCTGCGCCGGACCTTCAACGACGATTTCGACGAGCATCCGCTCGCGACCGGGCGCTGGGTGCCGCATTACGCCGGCGGTGCGGCGTGGCCTGAGGCACGCTATTGGGGCGGCGACGGCTCCGACTTCAAGCGCAAGACCAGCGCCAATGGCGAGCAGCAGATCTATGTCGATCCGCGCTACGCGGGGCGCGCCGCAACGCCGCTCGGGCTCGATCCGTTCAAGGTCAAGGACGGCGTGCTGTCGATCGTCGCGCGCCGCACGCCGCCGGAATTGAAGCCGGTGCTGTTCAACAACGAGTACATCTCGGGGATCCTCACCACGCAAGGCACGTTCGCGCAGAAGCACGGTTATTTCGAGATCCGCGCCAAGCTGCCGGTTGGCCATGCGGTGTGGCCGGCGTTCTGGATGCTGGCGGACGACGGCGGCTGGCCGCCGGAGGTCGACGTGCTGGAAGGCCGCGGCGAGCGGCCGGGCGATCTCGTCATGACCACGCATTGGCGGATCCCCTCGACCCAGAAGATCCAGTCCTGCGGCTTCGATTTCGCGGTCGGCGATGCCTCCAGCGCGTTTCATAATTACGGCGTGCTGTGGGAGGAAGACCGGCTGATCTATTTCATCGACCGTAGGCCGGTCTCCGACATCAAGGTGCCGATCGGCTTCGACGATCCCATGTGCATGATTGTCAATCTCGCGATCGGATCGAAATTCTTTCTCGGCGTCGGTCCCGTCGATGCGGAATCGCCCCCGAGCGTCACCTTCGAGATCGACCGGGTCTCGGTCTATCAGATCGACATGGCGCAGGCGCGGAGATAGCGATGCTCGCAAAATTCTCGCGGCGCGGTTTTGCAAAGCTCGCCGGCGTCGCCGCGCTTGGCGCAGCGGCGGGTGCCAGGGGCGCGGAGAATGACGCGCCGGCGATGGACCGCCACGCGCCGGCACCGTTCCCGAAGGAGTTTCTGTGGGGCACGGCGACCTCGTCCTACCAGATCGAGGGCGCGGTCAACGAGGATGGCCGCGGCAAGTCGATCTGGGACATCTTCAGCCACACGCCCGGCAAGATCGAGGACGGCTCGACCGGCGACCGCGCCAACGAGCATTATCACCGATACAAGGAGGACGTCGCGCTGATCAAGGCGCTCGGCGTCAAGGCTTACCGTTTCTCGATCGCCTGGCCACGGGTGTTTCCCGAAGGCTCAGGCCAGCCCAATCCCAACGGGCTCGACTTCTACAACCGTCTCGTCGACGAGCTGCTCGCGAACGGCATCACACCCTACGTCACGCTCTATCACTGGGATCTGCCGCAGGCGCTGCAGGACCGTGTCGGCGGCTGGCAGTCGAGCGACACCTCGAAGGCGTTTGCCGATTACGCCGCCTATGTTGCGGCGCGCCTGACCGATCGCGTGAAGACCATCTTCACCGTCAACGAGGTCGGGCGCTTCGTGAATTTCGGCTATGGCTGGGGCATCGACGCGCCCGGCCTCAAGCTGCCGACGGCGCAGCTCAACCAGGCCCGCCATCACGTCGCGCTGGGACACGGGCTTGCGGTGCAGGCGATCCGCGCCTCCGCTCGTGCCGGCACCCGCGTCGGCGCGGCCGAGAACATCGCCGCCTGCGTGCCGGCGATCGCGACGCCGGACAACATCCGCGCCGCCGAGATCGCGACGCGCGAGCTCAATGCCGGCTTTCTCGGCGTGGTGCTGGACGGCAAGTACACCGACGGCTTCCTCGCCTATGCCGGCGCGGATGCGCCAAAATTCACCCCTGAGGAGTTGAAGATCATCGGCACGCCGAACGATTTCGTCGGTCTCAACATCTACGCGCCGCAGTTCTACGTCACCGCGTCCGAGCGCGCGCCGGGCTTCCACGTGCTGCCGTTTCCGGGCTCGTTCCCGCACATGAACTCGGAATGGCTGCGCATCGGGCCCGAAGTGATCTACTGGGCGCCGCGCCTCGCGGCAAAGATCTGGAACATCGAGAACATCTACATCAGCGAGAACGGCACCTCGTCGGAGGACAAGATCGCCGCCGACGGCCAGGTCTACGACCTCGACCGCATCATGTTCCTGCGCAACTACCTGACCCAGATGCAGCGCGCCATCAGCGAGGGCGTGCCGATCCGCGGCTATTTCCTCTGGAGCCTGATGGACAATTTCGAGTGGATCTTCGGCTACGGCAAGCGCTTCGGCGTCTATCGCGTCGACTTCGAGACCCAGGCGAGAGTCCCGAAGCTGAGCGCCGCGTTCTATCGGGACGTGATCGCGCGAAACGCGATCGGGGTGTGAGCCGAGGACGCGTGCTGCATTCTGACGCGGCGCGGGCATCCCGGCCGCTCTGTTGCAATAGAAACAAAGGTCCAGCGATCGGAAACATTCCCGTAGTGCGGCCCACGCACAGAAGGGCGGTGAAGCAAAACCACCAAGGGAATGAACATGAACCGTCATTTTGGGCAGCGCGCGGTCGTCATCGGAGCGGGGATGGGCGGATTGTCTGTCGCCGGAGCGCTTTCCTCCGCATTCAAGGAGGTCATCATTCTCGAACGCGACACGCTGCCGGCCTCGGTCATGTCCCGTGCCGGCGTTCCCCAGGATCGGCATCCGCATCTTCTTCTGGCCGGCGGGCTCCAGGCGCTCGACTCGCTCTTCCCCGGATACGCGCAGGATCTTGCCGCGGCTGGTGCCGTTCCTGTGAACGTCTTTAAAGACGTCCACTACGAGCGGCCGGATGTCGGCGCTCTGCCGCGGCGCGATTGCGGGACGTCGCTGCTGTGCGCCTCGCGGCCGCTGATCGAGCACACCTTGCGCCGAAAGGTCGTCGCGATCGCCAATGTGACGTTGCAATCGCAAAGCCGCGTGACGGAGATTGTGCCGGCTGCGATCCGGCCGATGGTCAAGTTCGAGACCGACGCAGGCGTTGGTGCCGCGATCGAGGCGGATCTCGTGATCGACGCATCCGGCCGCGGCGCGCCGACCCTTGGCCTGCTCGATGCGCTTGGCTGGGAAAAGCCGCAGGAAACCGTCGTGGGCGTCGACATCAGCTACACCACCGCGGTTCTCAGGGCTGCGCCGACCTCGTTCAACTGGCTCAATCTCGTCACCTTGCCCGATCCGGCCATCTCGGCGACAGCCGGGTTGATCATTCCGCTCGAAGGCGGGCGCTGGTTTGCAACAATTTCCCAGCACGGTGCGACGGATCACCCGGAGACCTGGGAGGAGTTTCTCGCCGTTGCGCGCCAGTTGAACACGCCTGCGATCTACAATGCGATCTACAAGCTGTTGCCGCCCGGTGGCCTCCGGCATTTCGTGCTTGATGCGAGCCGCTGGCGGCATTTCGAACGGCTCGAGCGGTTGCCGCACGGGATTCTTCCGGTGGCGGACTCGCTGTGCCGGTTCAATCCGGTCTACGGCCAGGGCATGACGGTCGCGGCGCGCGAGGCAAAGCTGCTGCACGACATCCTGGGGCGCGTGGCCGGGGAGGAGGATCCGATCGAGGCGCTCCAGGCTGCGTTCATGTCCGAAGTGGGTACGCTGCTTCAGGCGCCCTGGAACATGGGCGTGAACGCCGATTTCGCCTATCCCACCACGCGCGGCGAGCGCCCGGAGCGTTACGAGGAAAGCCGGCAGTTCGAGGCCGCTCTATTCCGGGCCGCTGTGGCCGATCCGGTGGTTCAGCGGGCGTTCTCCGATGTCGTGCAACTCATGGAGCCGTTCGACCTGCTCAACCAGCCCGATATCCGGCAGCGAATCGAGTCTCATTCCCTTGCGCAGAGCGCCTGACGTTCGATGAGACGAAGACCCGTCGGCAAGCCGGCGGGTCTTTTGCTTTTGAGGTCGGCAGATCGCACGAATGGCCGGACGTGGTGGACGCTGTATCGGCCTACGGATCCAGCTCCGTATCCCAGTAGAGATAGTCCAGCCAGCTGTCGTGCAGATAGTTCGGCGGGAACAGGCGGCCGTTGCGGTGGAGCTGGTGCACGGTCGGGGCGAACGCGCTTTGGCGCGGAAACATCCTGGCTTGCGCCGGGGTGAGATTGCCCTTGCGAAGGTTACAGGGCGAGCACGCCGCGACCACGTTCTCCCAGGTGGTCTGGCCGCCTTTGCTGCGCGGGATGATGTGATCGAAAGTGAGGTCTTCGGGCGAGCCGCAATATTGGCAGGCGAAACGATCGCGCAGGAAGACGTTGAAACGGGTGAAGGCGGGATGGGTGGTCGGCTTGACGAAGGATTTGAGCGAGACGACGCTGGGCAGCTGCATTTGCAGCGTGGGACTTCGAACCGCCTGATCGTAATGCGCGACGATGTTGACGCGGTCGAGGAACACCGCCTTGATCGCGTCTTGCCACGACCACAGAGACAGTGGGTAGTAACTCAGCGGCCGGAAGTCCGCATTCAGGACCAGCACCGGCCAACTGCCTTGCGAGACATGTGCGTTCAAGTAACGCTCCCGGCCTCCAATGTACGCTGCGAAGCAGCATGTACTGACATACTACATGCAGCGTGACGGGATTGTGAAGCCCGTTGAGCGACTTATTCAGGCGCAAGCAATGCGGCGGCGGGGTGGCAAGCGCTCAAAAACGCCGCGATTCGGGGAGCGGTCATGCGAGGCCGGCCCGGAACCCCTGATGCGGCTCGCCGACGCCTCATTCCCGCACCCGCTCCAGCTTCTGCAGGCAACGCGTGGCGCCTACTACGGCCGGCATCTCCTCGTCCGGAAAGCTGGTTTTCCAGTTGGTGACGCCGACCTCGCCGACATAGATGTCGCCCCTCGAATCCAGCGCGATGCCGTGCGGGGCCAGGAATTTTCCGCTGGCAACGCCCGGGCCTTGCTCGCCGCCGAGGCGCGCGATGCGCTTGCCCTGCGCGTCGACGATCGACAGCCGCGGGCCGAGATTTGGCACATTGCGGTTGATGTCGAGGCCGGGGCCGAGCTCGCCGATGACGAAGGTCGGACTCTTGGCGCCGCCGCAGCAGCACAGCGCGCAGGGCCGGTGCAAATTGTTCCACTGCGTCTCGTACTCGCCCTCGCCGTTGAACACCTGCACGCGGTGGTTTTCGCGGTCGGCGACATAGACCCAGCCGTCGGCATCGGTCGCGATGTTGTGCACGATGTTGAACTGGCCGGGATCGGTGCCGGGCTCGCCCCAGCTCTTGATCAGCTTGCCATCGGGCGTGAACTTGTGGACGCGCGCATTGCCATAACCGTCGGAGACGTAGATCTCGCCTTTCGGCGACAGTGCGGTGTGAGTGCAGCGGTGAAACGGCTCTCCGCTCATGAACGGCGCCGGCTTTGCGGGGATGCCGATCGTCAGCAGCACCTTGCCGTCGGTCGTGCATTTGCGCACGGTGTGGTCGCCGTCGTCGGTGCAATACAGATTGTCGTCGGCGTCGATATGCAGGCCGTGCGCGCGGGAGAACAGGCCCTCGCCAAAACTCCGAAGGAAATTGCCCTCGCGGTCGAGCACCACCATCGGATGGGCGCCGCGGTTGAAGACGTAGACGCGGTCCTTGCTGTCGACCGCGACCGAGGCCACGTCGGTCAGCTGCCAGCCGTCGGGCAGCTTCGCGAAATTGTCGACGACGCGGTAGCGGTGCTCGCCGGTGCCGAGAATGGCTGGCATGGGTGTCCCTTCCTCTCGCTGTCTCTGTCGTGCTCGTCTGCATCCGCGTCGTCATTGCGAGCGCAGCGAAGCAATCCAGAGTATCTCCGCGGTGGGATTCTGGATTGCTTCGCTACGCTCGCAATGACGGTGCTGCTCAAGCCGTGCCGACCTCACGCGCCAAAATCCCTTCCTCGATCGCCTTGATCTGGAGCGCAAGAAATTTCGAGTTGATGCGGCACTGCGCGAGGCTGCCGGCGATGAACCACAGCCCGGGCTGCTTGGTGCGCGCATACATGTTGCGCAATTCAAAGCCATCGCCAAAGCCCCAGACCGGGCCGACGCGGTCGGCGACCGCATCGCCGAACAGTTTTTGCACGAGGTACTCCTGCGGCTTGTAGCCGGTTGAGAGCACGATGAGATCGGCGGCAATCATCGTGCCGTCCTTCAACTGCGCGCCGCCGGCCGTAAAGCCCTCGATGTCGTCGAACTGCTTCAGCTTGATCGCGCCCTCGACGATCAGGTTGGAGCAGCCGACGTTGAAGTAATAGCCGCCGCCGCGGGTGAGGTATTTGAACTGCCAGCCGGTGCCGGCCTCGCCGAAGTCGAGCTTGAAGCCGACGCGGGCAAGACCGTCGAGCAGCTCTTTGTCGAGCCGCTTCGACTGCTCGGTCAGCATCACATGGGTCTTCTTCGCGAGCGGCGTCGGCATCGAGGCCGCGATCAGGTCGTTGTCCTCGAGCGTGCCTTCATTGTAGGTCGCATAAGCCAGCTGTGCCGACGGCTCGATATTGGTGACGAGTGTGGGCGAGCGCTGCACCAGCGTCACATCGGCGCCGCTGGAATGAAGATCCTGCGCGATGTCGTGGCCGCTGTTGCCGGTGCCGATGACGATGGCGCGCTTGCCGGTCCAGTTCTCGCCGTCCTCGTAGCGGCTGGAATGCAGCAGCGTGCCCCTGAAATTATCGAGGGTCGGAATGTCAGGGATATTGGCGATGCCGCTGACGCCGGTCGCCGTGATCACGTGGCGTGGATGCATGGTGCGCTTGCTGCCATCGGCGCGCCGCAGCGTCACCGTCCAGTGGCCCTCCGGCTCGTCATAGGCGCCGCCCTCGAATTCGGTGGCGGTCCAGAAATTCAGCTCCATCGCATCGACGTAAGCTTCGAACCAGTTGGCAAGCTTGTCCTTGGGGATATAGACCGGCCAGTTCGGCGGGAACGGCATGTAGGGCATATGATTGACCTGCACCTGATTGTGCAGGGTCAGCGCGTGATAGCGCTTGCGCCAATTGTCGCCGATGCGCGACCCGCGATCGACGATCAGCGTGTCGATCTTGAGCTGCTTCAGCCGTGCCGCGATCGCAAGCCCGGCCTGGCCGCCGCCGACCACCAGCACGGTCGGATCGCGGTCCGCATAGTCGCGCGAGGCGTTGCGCTGGTCGAGCCAGTTCGGTCCGCGAAAATCGCGCGAATAGGCCTGGCCGCGCGGCCGTGAGGTGCCGAGCTGTTCCTCAAATCCCCTGAGCTCGTCGAGCGCGGTGAGCAGCGTCCACGCCTTCAGGCGATCGCCGTCGGAGGCATCGAGCACGAGCCGCACGATGCCGCTGCCGCGGCCGAGCGCGGTCTCGAAATTGAAGATGGCTTCGATGTTGTTGGTGCCGGCGCGCATCACCCAGCGCGGCGCCGCGCGGTTCGGCGCGATTTTGAAGTTGCTGGGAGCCGCCTTGGCCGCGAGCACGGTCAGAGATTGCGCAACTGCATCGCGTCCAGCGATCGTCTGCAGGTTCCAGCTCAGCGCCAGCACATCGCGCCAGAAACACTCGGCAACGAAGAAGCGGTCGAGCGCTCCGCGATCCGGCGTTCCCAGCGTGCGCTCGAATTCGTCGAGCCAGGCTTGCGCGGAGGCAGCAATATCCTTCGTACGATCCAGCATGCGCGACCTCGTGGCCGTCTTTGGCGTTTCCCTCGAGAGGAACGCTATACCGGATCAGCCGATGCCAAAAGCGATTTACCCGAGCAGCGAGAGCATGTGGCCCTGCTCGGGCGGAATGCGCCCCTTCAGCGTGTCGAGATAGACCTGCCGCACGGCGTCCGGACCGCGGCTCTCGGTCACGGTCAGGCGCCGGTCGAGCGTCGGTGCGAAGCCCGCCCAGGCCCGGCTAAACCGCCGCTCGATGCCGCCCGGGCCCCAGTCCTTGGCGCGTTTGCGGATCGTCTCGGGCGCGGAGAACCAGCGCGGCTTGGCACCGGGCAGAGCGGCTTCCTCGGCATCGTTGGCGCGGTGCGTCAAGCCGACGCGCATCGAGCATTTCATCTGGTCGCCAAAATGCCGGTGCAGTTCGGCGCGCAGCGCGCTGTTGCCGGCCATGTCGATGAAGGCGACCGGCGCGTCTGAGGGCAGCGATGTCACGCGGTCATAGGTGACGATCTCGTCATAGCAGCCGAGCGAGGTGACGAAAGCGGCATTGCCCGATGAGGTCAGCCCGATCACCTTGCGGCCTCGCGCATGCAGGAGATGCGCGAGCCCGAACGCGGTCTTGCTCGATGCGCTCGAGAGCAGCACGGTGCGCGCGCCAAAATCGTCGTTCTCGGCGAGAAAATCGTCGACCAGGAACGACAGCATGAATAGCGGCCGCAGCAGCGCCTGGTAGTCGCCTTGCTTGCCTGCATAGGCGGGATCGCCGCTGACGCGCGCATAGGCGTTGTAGACGGGCGCGACATTCTGCCGGTGCGCGGCACCGTCGCGCAGGCCGCGCTTGCTGACGTCGGCAGCTTCGATGACGAGATGCGTCGCCATCGGGAAATAGCCGAACAGGCGCTCGCCGACCGGCACGTTCGGATGCCGCGAGGCGATCACATCGCCGAAGCCCCACACCGGAATATTGCCAAAACCCTTTGGCGCGGGAAACAGCTCCCAATATTTCACGGTGTCGCCGAGCACGGCATAGGTGGTGTTGTTGGCAGTGAAGGCGAAGCGGTCGACCTTCACCAGCAGCGCATCGTCCGGCAGCGCGTCGGCTGCGGGAAGCGTCGTTGAGATCGTCTTGCAGTTTTCGAAATCGTCCCGTGCGACGATGAAGTCGGAGGCTGTCATGATGTCGATCCCGGCTCATGCCCGTCCCGGGATCTCAATCGACCACGCGTGCGGGATTTGCAACAGCAACATAGTTTTAAATGCTGTTCGCTCGCCTCCCGTTAGGTCCGGTTCGCCCAGTAGGGATCGCGCAGCTTGCGCTTGAAGATCTTCCCCGTTGCCTCCCGCGGCAGCGCATCCAGGAACTGGACCTCCTTCGGTACTTTGAAGTTTGCCAATCGCTCGCGCAGGAAGGCCTGCACCGCGGCAGCGGAGAGCTGCGCACCTGTCTCCGGTTCGATGCAGGCGCACAGCCGCTCGCCGAACTCAGCATCCGGGATGCCGAACACCGCGCAATCGCGCACGCCGGGCATTGTGATCAGCACGTTCTCGATCTCGGCGGGATAGATGTTGACGCCGCCTGAGATCACCATGTCGCGCTTGCGATCGCACAGGAACAGATAGCCGTCTTCATCGAGATAGCCGACGTCGCCGACGCTGACGAGGCCGTCGCGTCCCGCCTCGGCCCGCGCCTGCGCCTTGCCGTGATAGTCGAAATCCGGCACCGCCGTCTGGCGCATGTAGATCTCGCCGACCTCATTGACGCCGCAGAGGCTGCCGTCGTCGCGAAAAATCTTGACGATGCCGCCTTCGATGGCGCGGCCGACGGTCCCCGGTTTCTTCAGCGCCTCTTCGGCCGAGTGCCACACCGGAATGCCCGTCTCGGTCGAGCCGAAATATTCGTTGATGACCGGTCCCCACCAATCGATCATGGTCCGCTTGATCTCGGAGGGGCAGGGCGCGGCACCGTGCACCACAAAACGCAACGAGGAGAGGTCGTAGCACTGTCTCACGTCCTCGGGCAGCCGCAGCAACCGGACGAACATGGTCGGCACCATGTGGATATGCGTGACGCGGTGGCGCTCGATCAGTGCCAGCAGCTCCTCGGCGTCGAACCGCGCCTGGAGGACGATGGTGCAGCCGCTGCGGAACGCCAGCATGCCGTAGGAGTGCGGCGCCGAGTGGTACATCGGGCCGTTGATCAGCACGACCTGGTTGTCTCGCGGCTTGATGCCATAGGCGATCGCGCCGACGCGCTCGGAGGCGGCCGCCTGTTCGGGCTGCATCGGCATGCGCCGCACGCCCTTCGGCATGCCCGTGGTCCCCGACGTGTAGATCATTGCCGCGGCACGGCGCGGCGGGGCCTGATTTTCCGGATGGCCATCGCGCCAGGGGTCCCAATCGGTCAGTCCCGCCGGGACTTGGGTCAGCTGGGGCGGAACGGCGAAGGTCGCCGCGAGCTCGGGCGGCGTCGCGACGACGAGCAGGCGGACATCCTTGGGCAGGCCCGCGCGGATCTGCGGCAGCAGATCGGCATGGCAGACCAGGATCTTCGCACCGCTATCCGTCAGGATGTAGCGGACCTCCTCGGCCTTGAGATGCCAGTTGATCGGCACCACCGGGCTGCCCAATGCGGCGGAGGCCGCGACCACCTCGAACAGCGCGAAATCGTTGCGCAGCATCATCGCAACCGGTGCGCCTTCGACAAGGCCAAGGGCGCGGATACCGCTCGCCGCGCGCCTGATACGGGCCTGGATCTCGTCGTAGCCGATCCGGCGTTCACCGCTGATGATCATGGCGTGTCCCTTTTCGCGCTCGAGTCTAGCGATCGTCCAGCACGTCGCCGAACCCGACCCAGCTCTTGCCGTTGAAGCGGCGGAGCTGAAGCTGCTGGAACGGCAGATAGTCGTCGGGGCCGGTGGTGACAGACATGCCCGGCAGCAGCAGGGGCAGCTTCACCTCCTTGAGCGAAGCGGCCTGGCGCATGATGTTGCCGCGGCTGAAATCATCCTTGCACGCCTTCAACACCGTCATCAGCAGTGTCGCATAGTGGTAGCCGGCCGCGTAGTTGGAATTGGAGAGGTCCGCGTTCGGCATGTATTGCTTCATGAAGGCAAAGTATTCCTTCACGCCGGGATCGCTGGCCCATTGCGGGTCCATCGTGTCCTTCTGGTTGCTGGACGAGATCAGGCCGACCGCGTTGTCGAGCCCGGCCGGCTCGAGGAACGAGATCGACGAGGCCGAGGTCGGCACGAAGAGCAGCTCGGGCTTCCAGCCGATCTCGGCCACGCCCTTGACCATCTGCGAGGTGAACTTGCCGAGCACGACGCCGAACAGCACGTCGGCGCCGGAGGCCTTCAGGGTCGAGAGCTGCGAGCTGATCGTCGGCGCGCTGGTCTCGTAGGTCTGCTCCGCCACGATCATGCTGGCGGCCTTCTCGCCGAGCGCGCGCTTGAAGCCGGCGACATAGTCTCGGCCGAAATCGTCGTTCTGGGACAGGATGGCGATCTTCGCGCCAGGCTTCGTGCGCAGCACGTGCTTGGCATAGACCACGCCCTCGGATTCGTAGGCGGCCATGCCGGGCATGGTCCACGCATATTTCTGCGGATCTGCCCATTTCGTCGCGCCCGAGAGCACGAACAGCTGCGGCACCTTCTTGCCGTTGAGGTAGCGCTGCACGGCGCTGTTGGTGGCGGTGCCGAGCGAGCCGAACATCATCAGCACCTCGTCCTGCTCGACCAGCTTGCGGGTCTGCTCCACCGTCTTCGGCGGCGAGTAGGCGTCGTCCAGCGTGATGAACTTGACCTTGCGGCCGTTGATGCCGCCCTCGGCATTGACCTTCTCGAAGAACGCCTCCTGCGTCCGTCCGATCGCGCCGAAGCCCGAGGCCGGGCCGCTATAGGGCAGGGTCTGACCGATCCGGATCTCGTTGCTGCCTTCGGCGCCGGCGGTTCCGGTCGCGAGCGTCAGCAACGACAGGCCGATCAGTGCGGCTGCCAGCTTCATTGTGTCCTCCCGTTGTTCTTGTCCGTCAGTCTGAGCCGTCAGGCGCTGGCGCGCATCAGGAAATCCTGCCGGGCCTGGTCGAACTCGCCCTTGAGCCGGTCGACCAGCTCGGCGACCGGCGGTGCGTCGGTGATCTGGCCGATGCCCTGGCCCGATCCCCAGATGTCGCGCCACGCCTTGGATTTCATGTTGCCGCCGGAGCCGAAATTCATCTTTGATTTGTCGGCGGCCGGGAGATTGTCCGGATCGAGCCCCGCGGCGGCGATTGAGGGTCCCAAGTAATTGCCATGCACGCCGGTGAACAGGTTAGTGTAGACGATATCGTGCGCGGTGTGCTGCGTCAGCGCCAACTTGTAGGCTTCATCGGCATTGGCTTCCTGCGTGGCGATGAAGCGCGTGCCCACATAGGCGAGGTCGGCGCCCAGCGTCAGCGCGGAGGCTATGCCAAAGCCGTCGCTGATCGCGCCCGACAGCAGGATCGCGCCGCCGAACCATTGCTTGACCTCGCGCACCAGCGCGAAGGGCGACAGCGTGCCGGCATGCCCGCCCGCGCCGGCGCAGACCAGTATCAGGCCGTCAACGCCCTGCTCGGCGGCTTTCCGTGCATGCTTGACGTTGATGACGTCGTGGAACACCAGCCCGCCATAGGAATGCGCGGCCTCGACGATCTCGGCCGGCGGCCGCAGCGAGGTGATGATGATGGGCGCCTTGTGCTTCACGCAGGTCTCCATGTCCTTCATCAGCCGGTCGTTGGAGGCGTGGCAGATCTGGTTGACGGCGTAGGGTGCGACCCTTTTGCCGGGATTGCGCGACTTGTATTCGCCAAGCTCGTCCTCGATCCGGCTCAGCCACTCGCCAAGCTTCTCGACCGGACGGGCATTGAGCGCGGGAAACGAGCCGACGATTCCCGCCTTGCACTGGGCGATCACCAGCTCCGGTCCTGAGACGATGAAGAGCGGCGAGCCGACGACGGGCAGCTCCAGATTGTTCTTGAGCAGGGCGGGCAGTGCCATCCGATCCTCCTGACGACGCACGCGTCAACGGCCTGCCGGCCGATGGTGAGCGCTTCCATGTTGATCTGTCGCGCCGGCGGAGTGTCCTCGCCTTGGCGCTTTGACCCCACTATAGGGTTGGACGACGGGCGGGGATCGTTCAATATTGAACAAGCAGGTATTCATGTTTGAACGGAGCCGGCGGTGGATTGGGATCTCTGCAAGACCTTCGTCGCGGTCGCCGACACCGGCAGCTTCAGCGCCGCGGCAAAGCGGCTGCACGCGAGCCACCCGACCGTCAGCCGCAAGATCGCGGCGCTGGAGGCGCAGCTCGGCACCAAGCTGCTGGCGCGCGCCGCCGACGGCTTCGTACTCACCGCCGACGGCCGGACGCTGCGCGAGCATGCGGAAGCGATGGCGGCTGCCGCGCTCCGGGCCGAGGCCGCGGTCGGCGCCGGCGGGCGCAAGGCGCGCGGCACGGTCAAGCTGTCGATCGGCGCGACGCTGGCCTCGCACTGGCTGATGCCGCGGCTGCGGTCCTTTCTCGGCGCGCATGATCACATCCGGCTCGAGATCATCACCCATCCGTTTCCGGCCAGCGTGCGCCGCCGGGAGGCCGACGTCGTGTTGCGGCCGGTCGACAGCGGCGAGGAAAACTTGGTCGGCCGCAAGATCGGCCGTCTCGGCACCGGCTTCTATGCCTCGCGGGACTATGCCGCCGGCCGGTCCCTGCCGGAGCGCAGCGGCGAGTGGAAGGGGCACAGCGTGATCGGCTTTGCCGATCAGGATTCCAACGCGCAGCTGGCGCGCTGGAGCAATGCGATCACGCGCCAGGGCACCGTCGTGATGCGCTGCTCGTCGCAGGGCGACATGCTGGCGGCGGTGCGCGCAGGGATTGGCATCTCCGCGCTGTCCTGCTTCGTCGCGGAGAGCTATCCGGATCTCGTGCGCGTCGCGCCGCAGAAGCTCGTCAGTGTTGCCGACCTCTGGCTGCTCGCCCACCCTGATCTGGTCGAGCTGTCCGCGGTGCGCGCCGTGGTCGACTTCGTGGCCGAATGCGCCCGCGCCGATCGCGAGCAGCTGCGGGGCTAATTTCCGGCGAGCACACCCTCGCGCTTCTTCACCGCGCGATAATAGCTCCACCACAGATGCGCCGCGGCGCCGCGCAGGGGTCGCCAGGGTTCGGCGAGCGGCGCCATCTGCTTCTCGGTCGGCCGCGCCTTCAGGCCAAGGCCAATCTTGATGCCCTCCTGCACAGCGAGATCGCCGGCCGGCCAGGCATCGCCATGGCCGAGGCAAAACAAGAGATAGACGTCCGCGGTCCACGGCCCGATGCCGGGCAACGAGATCAGCGTGTGATGCGCGGCGTCGGCGTCCTCTTCGGCCAGCACGTCGAGGTTCAGCCGCTGCGCATTGATCTCGCGCGCGAGATGCTTCAGCGTCTTGATCTTGGCGGCGGAGAGGCCGAGCCGCCCCAGCCGGTCGGTGCGGGCGCGACGCACGGCGTCATGGTCGAATGGGTCGAACGCTGCCGACAGCCGTCCCCAGATCGCCGCCGCGCTCGCGGTCGAAAGCTGCTGCCCGCAGACGATGTGGGCCAGCCCGGTAAAGCCCGGCTCGCGCCGCCGGAGCGCCGGCATGCCCGCGATCTCGAACACGGGCTTGAGGCGCGGATCGCGCTTGATCAGCGCGTGGACGGCCTCTTCGAGATCGGACTGGCTTTCGAGGTGGATGGTCATCGCAGTTCGGCAAGCTCTTTCCGGCGTCATGGCCGGGCTTGACCCGGCCATCCATCTCCTATCGTAACAGAGTCATGGAGGATGGATTGCCGGGTCAAGCCCGGCAATGACGAATAGCTGAGAACTCATGCAACCCGTTTTCCGATTTGCCCCCAGCCCCAACGGCCTGCTGCATCTCGGCCACGCTTATTCCGCGCTGCTGAATTTCGACCGCGCGCGCGAGACCGGCGGGCGGCTGCTGCTGCGGATCGAGGACATCGACGCGACGCGCTGCCGGCCGGAATTCGAGGCGGCGATCTACGAGGATCTCGCCTGGCTCGGGATATCCTGGGAGACGCCGGTCCGCCGGCAGTCCGAGCATCTCGCCGACTATCGCGCCGCGCTGGACAAACTTACTGCGCTCGGGCTCGTCTATCCCGCGTTCGAAAGCCGCGCCGAGATCGCCAGGCTCGTCGCCGCGCGGGAGGCCAGCGGGCCGTGGCCGCGCGATCCCGACGGCGCTCCGCTTTATCCGGGTGATGCGAAGTCGCTCTCTGCCGATGAGCGGACACGGCTGATCGCCGCGGGCGTGCCTTACGCGCTGCGGCTGGACATGGCCGCCGCCCGCCACCGCGTCGCTGGCCTGAGCTGGAACGAGCTCGGCGAGGGGCCCGGCGACGAGCGTGACATCGTCCCGGCGCGGCCGGAGGCCTGGGGCGACGTGATCCTGGCCCGCAAGGAGACCCCGACCAGCTACCACCTGTCCGTGGTCGTCGACGATGCCCTGCAGGGCGTCAGCGAGGTGGTGCGCGGCCAGGACCTGTTTAACGCCACCTCGGTCCACCGCCTGCTCCAGCTCCTGCTCGGCCTGCCGGAACCGGTCTATCGCCACCATGGCCTGATTCGCGACGGCGAGGGGCGGAAGCTGTCGAAGTCGGACCGCTCGACCGGTCTGCGCGAGTTGCGCGCGGCCGGCATGACACCTGCCGGTATCCGCCAGCTGGTTGGATTAGGTTAAGTTTCTCTGGGGTTTAGCCAAACGCCGCCGTGACTCCAGGTGTTCCGCCGTGCCATTCTTGCTGTGAGCCCGGGGTTCGAAGGACGTTCTTCGAAGGGGAGTTATGGCGGCGAAAACGCGCCCAGCGCGCACCACGCGGATGTCCAGGCCACCGCCTCGGAAGCAGTCCGGGACGGCCGGCCGGCTGCGTCAGCGCAGCGCCAAGGCGGACGCGCCGGACGTGGTCCAGGCCGCGCTCGCTGCCTTTGCCCATGAGGTCCGCACCCCCCTGACCGGCATTCTCGCGATCAGCGACCTGCTCGCGACTTCCGATCTCGGCGAGCGGGAACGGCGCTGGGCCGACACCATCAAGGCCGGTGCCGAGCATCTGGCGAGCCTCGCCACGCTGTTCGTGGACGCTGCCAGAACAGGGACGGGCGGCAGCACGCTGCGTCAGGACCTGTTCGACCTCAGGACGCTCGCCCGCAGCGCCGGCGATTCGCTGGCGGGCCGTGCCGCGGCCAAGGGCCTCCAGGCCGAGGTCGAGATCTCCGGCAAGCTGCCGGGCCTCGTGGTCGGCGACTCGGTCCGGCTGCGCGCCGCGCTGGAGAACCTGATCGACAATGCCGTCAAATTCACCGAGCGCGGCGGCGTGGCGCTCGCGGTGGCGCCCTGGCGCCCCGCCAAGGGCAGGAAGAGCGACAAGGCAAAGGGCAGGGTCGGGGTCGCCTTCTCGGTCTCCGACAGCGGCATCGGCCTCACCATGGCCGAGATCAAGCGGCTGTTCCGCCCGTTCACTCAGGCGAATGTCACCATCGCCTCGCGCTTCGGCGGCGCCGGGCTCGGCCTGTCCTCGGTGAAGCAACTGGCGCGCGCGATGGGCGGCGACATCACCGTCGCGCCGCGCCGCGGCGGCGGCGCCACCTTCACATTGACCGTGTCGCTGGATGCGGCGGGGCCGCCCAGGTCCGGCAAATCGAAGAACGGCAGTGAAGCGGATGCAATGGCGGCGCTGCGCGTGCTCAGCGTCGAGGACAATCCGTTCGGCCGCGTCGTGCTCAACACCATCCTGACCGAGCTCGGTCATCATGCCGAGTTCGTCGGGCGCGGCGAGGATGCGGTCGACCGGCTGGCGCAGGGCGCGTTCGACGCGGTGCTGATGGACATGGTGCTGCCGGGCATCGACGGCGTCGAGGCGATCAGGCGGATCCGCACCATGCCGGCGCCGCTGGCTCAGATCCCCATCATCGGCGTGTCCGGCCGCGGCGAGGACGAGGCGGCCTCGCGTGAGGCCGGCGCCGACGCCTTCCTGATCAAGCCTGTGTCGCCTCGGGCCTTAGCGACTGCGCTGCTTGAAGCGAGACGCCGTGAGGAAGCCGCGACTTGATGATCGCGGCGTTGAGCTCGCCGCCGTAAACGAAGATCGCGGCGATGAAATACAAAAACACCAGCGCGATGATGACCGAGGCGAGTCCCGCATACATCGTCACGTAGTTGTTGGCGAAGCGCGCCAGATACTGGCCGAACACGACGCCCGAGATCAGCGACGCCACCATCGTGAACACGATGCCGGGCAGGATCTGGAAGAAGCTGCGCCGTCCCGCCGGCAGCCAGGCGTGCAGGATGAACAGCGCCACCACCAGTGCGGCGATGGTGATGCCGTAGCGCAGCCAGGTGAGAATGCTCTCGTTCGACTCGACGAACAGCGGGATGTGGCGTCGCGCTGCCTCGATCAGCAGAGGTCCGAGCACGATCAGGAACGCCATGGCGAGCGCGGTGAAGGCGGCGACCAGCGTGTAGCCGATCGATTCCAGACGCAGCCAGTACCAGCGCCGCATCTCCACCACGGCATAGGCGCGGTTGAGCGCGACCCGCAGCGCCTCGACGCCATTGGAGGCGAAATAGACGGACAGCGCCGCGCCGATGGTCAGCACGCCGGAGCGGGTCGTGGTCAGCACGTCGTGCACCTCGCCCGAGATCGAATCGGAGACCTGCTTGGGCCAGACCTGGAGCATCAGGCTGGCGGCCTGGTCGGCAAGCTCCTTGGAGCCGAAGAAACCGGCGAGCGAGGTCAGCACGATCAGGAACGGGAACAGCGCCATCAGCGTCGACAGCGCGATGTGGCTCGCGATTGCCCAACCGTCGTCGGCCAGGAACGTGTAAAACGCGTCCTCCACGACGACGTAGATGGTGCGGATGGCTTTCACGCGCCACCTACACTGCTGCCTTGCTCTGCCCGCTTGCGGAGAGAGGTGAGATGAGCAGGCAATTGGCGCAAATCGGAAATCATTCCGCTAGCATCTGATATTATTGGCCTAAAAGCCAGATCGCGAAGCGCCGCGCTGTCATTCCGGGGCGCGCGAAGCGCGAGCCCGGAATCCATCGGGCCGCAACGCAACTGGAGGAATGGGATTCCGGGTTCGATGCTTCACATCGCCCCGGAATGACGGCGGGGGAGATAGCGGACCGCCGCTCAGGGTGTTATCTACCCTCAGATGGCATCTATCCTGAGTACTTTCATCCTGCCGATCGCGGTCGGCGCCGTTGCGCTGGTGCTGCTGCTCGGCCTCGTCAACATGATGCGTGGCGGCTCGCCCGACATTTCGCAGAAGCTGATGCGCTGGCGCGTGCTGCTTCAGTTCGTGGCGATCGTCATCGCGATGGCCGCGGTCTGGGCGATGGGGCGCTAGGGCATGATCCGGACCCGAAGGGCCGCGTTTGCGCAAAGTGTGAAGCGGTTTTCCGACAAGATCATGTCCTAAAACAAGAGGTCTACATGGTCACCTTGAACCGCATCTATACGAAGACCGGTGACGACGGCACGACGGCGCTCGGCTCGGGTGAGCGCCGTCCGAAATATGATCTGCGCATCGCGGCCTATGGCACGGTCGACGAGACCAATGCCGCGATCGGCGTGGTGCGGCTGCACACCCATGACATGCCCGAATTCGACGCGATGCTGGGCCGCATCCAGAACGATCTGTTCGATCTCGGCGCGGATCTCGCAGTGCCCGAGCGGGAAGGCAAAGCGGAGCGGCTGCGGGTTGTCGCGAGCCAGGTCGAGCGGCTCGAGCGCGACATCGACACGCTCAACGACAAGCTCGCGCCGCTGACGTCCTTCGTGTTGCCGGGCGGCACGCCCGCCGCGGCTTACCTCCACATCGCCCGCACGATATGCCGCAGGGCGGAACGCGTGATCGTGGAACTGGCGGCGCAGCCCGGCGAGCCCGTTGGTAGCGCTGGCATCCAGTATATGAACCGCCTGTCGGACTTCCTGTTCGTGGCCAGCCGCGCCGCTAACCATAACGGCGCCGGCGACGTGCTCTGGGTTCCTGGCCAGAACCGCTGACCCATTGAGATCAGCATTTCTAAGGTCTAAAATTTGGCCCTGTCGCGCGTTGACCGGGCCGGATCAGGCCTTTAGGTTCCGCGCCAGTTGAATACCCCCCTCCTAAATTGAGTGAAAGAGGATCGATGAAGGTCTTAGTGCCGGTAAAGCGGGTGGTCGATTACAACGTCAAGGTCCGCGTCAAGGGCGATGGATCGGGCGTTGAACTCGCCAACGTCAAAATGTCCATGAACCCGTTCGACGAGATCGCGGTCGAGGAAGCGCTGCGCCTGAAGGAAGGCGGCAAGGCGACCGAGGTCGTTGTGGTCTCCATCGGACCGGCGCAGGCGTCGGAGACGATCCGTACCGGTCTTGCCATGGGCGCTGATCGCGGCATCCTGGTGAAGGCCGACGGCAACGTCGAGCCGCTTGCCGTTGCCAAGATCCTGAAGAAGATTGCTGAAGAAGAGCAACCGGGCCTGATCATCCTCGGCAAGCAGGCGATCGACGACGACTCGAACCAGACCGGCCAGATGCTGGCCGCGCTGCTCGGCTGGTCGCAGGCGACCTTCGCCTCGAAGCTCGAGGTCGATGGTTCGGACTTCAAGGTCACCCGCGAAGTCGACGGCGGCCTGCAGACCGTGAAGCTGAAGGGACCGGCGATCGTCACCACCGACCTTCGCCTCAACGAGCCGCGCTATGCTTCGCTGCCCAACATCATGAAGGCCAAGAAGAAGCCGATCGCGGAGAAGGCTGTCGCCGATTACGGCGTCGACGTCACCGCGCGTCTCGAGGTCCTCAAGACGACTGAACCGGCGGGCCGCAAGGCGGGCGTCAAGGTGAAGGACGTCGCCGAGCTGGTGTCGAAACTCAAGAACGAAGCCGGGGTGCTCTGATGACGACGCTTCTAATTGCCGAACACGACAATGCGTCGCTCAAGGATGCGACCAACAAGGCCCTGACCGCGGCTGCCGCGCTCGGCGCGGACGTCGAGGTGCTGGTGGCTGGCCAGAACGCCAAGGCCGCGGCAGACGCCGCCGCCAAGCTCGCCGGCGTCAAGAAGGTGCTGCTCGCCGACGGCGAGACCTATGCGCACGATCTCGCCGAGCCGCTGGCCGCGCTGATCGTCTCGCTCGCGCCGTCCTATGACGCGATCGTCGCGCCCGCGACCTCGCGCTTCAAGAACGTGATGCCGCGTGTCGCCGCCCTGCTCGATGTCATGCAGGTCTCGGAGATCATCAAGGTGGTCGCCCCCGATACCTATGAGCGTCCGATCTATGCCGGCAACGCCATTCAGACGGTGAAGTCGAAGGACGCCAAGAAGGTCATCACGGTCCGCACCTCCACCTTCGCCGCTGCGGGCGAGGGCGGCAGCGCGCCGGTCGAGAGCGTCTCTGCCGTGGCCGATCCGGGCCTGTCGACCTTCGTCGGCGAGGAAGTCGCCAAGAGCGACCGTCCGGAGCTGACCTCGGCCAAGATCATCGTCTCCGGTGGCCGTGCCATGCAGAGCCGTGAGAACTTCGCCAAGTACATCGAGCCGCTGGCCGACAAGCTCGGCGCCGGCGTCGGCGCCTCGCGCGCGGCGGTGGACGCCGGCTATGCGCCGAACGACTGGCAGGTCGGCCAGACCGGCAAGGTCGTGGCCCCCGAGCTCTATGTCGCGGTGGGCATTTCCGGCGCGATCCAGCATCTGGCCGGCATGAAGGACTCCAAGGTGATCGTTGCGATCAACAAGGACGAGGACGCGCCGATCTTCCAGGTCGCCGACTACGGCCTGGTCGCCGACCTCTACCAGGCGGTTCCGGAGCTGACGGCCGAACTCGGCAAGCTCGGCAAGTAAAACGCGTTAAAAACACCGGCCGGAGGCATAAACTCCGGCCGGTTTTTCTTTTTCGAGGCGTTTTCTTTGGCGTGGTGCACGCCTTCGAAGCGATCCAATCTAGGTTTCGAGCCCGGGTTCTGATTAAATCGGCTCCTGGTCAAATCAGACCTCCCGGCTCAGGGGATAGGCAGGGCGCGATCTGCGCGCCGTTCCGGTGGATGACATTATGGCGGCAGTGATCAAGAAGGTCGGCGTGATCGGCGCGGGTCAGATGGGCAATGGCATCGCGCATGTCGCGGCGCTGGCCGGCTTCGACGTGGTGCTCAACGACGTTTCGGCCGACCGCCTCAAGTCGGGCATGGCCACCATCAACGGCAACCTGGCGCGCCAGGTCTCCAAGAAGGCCGTGACCGAGGACGACAAGGCCAAGGCGATCGCGCGCATCAAGCTCGCCGAGAAGCTGGACGACCTCGCCGACTGCGACCTCGTGATCGAGACCGCGGTCGAGAAGGAAGAGGTCAAGCGCAAGATCTTCCACGAGCTCTGCGCGGTGCTGAAGCCCGAGGCGATCGTCGCCTCCGACACCTCGTCGATCTCGATCACGCGGCTAGCCGCCGCGACCGACCGCCCCGAGCGCTTCATCGGCATTCACTTCATGAATCCGGTGCCGCTGATGGAGCTGGTGGAGCTCATCCGCGGCATCGCCACCGACGATTCGACCTTCGATGCCTCCAAGGAATTCGTCGCCAAGCTCGGCAAGCAGGTCGCGGTCTCCGAGGATTTCCCGGCCTTCATCGTCAACCGCATCCTGCTGCCGATGATCAACGAGGCGATCTACACGCTGTATGAAGGCGTCGGCAACGTCGAGGCGATCGACGCGGCGATGAAGCTCGGCGCCCACCATCCGATGGGCCCGCTGGAGCTTGCCGATTTCATTGGCCTCGATACCTGCCTGTCGATCATGCAGGTGCTGCACGAGGGCCTCGCCGACTCCAAGTACCGCCCGTGCCCGCTGCTGGTGAAATACGTCGAGGCCGGCTGGCTCGGCCGCAAGACCCAGCGCGGCTTCTACGACTACCGCGGCGCCAAGCCGGTTCCGACAAGATAAGGCCGCGGTGGCCGTAGGGTGGGCAAAGCGAAGCGTGCCCACGGCTTCCATCCAATTGCGGACAGATGGTGGGCACGGCGCAAGTGCGTCTTTGCCCACCCTACGGCACTATCGCCCTGCTGCCGCACATCCGCCCTGCGACGATTCATGTCCCATTAACCGCTCGCGTCTAGGCTGCACCCAGTACGAGGGTTCGCGTAATGGACATGATGGCAATGGTCAGCACCATGCTGGCCGCTCAGCAAGGCGCGCTGCAATCGAATATCGCGGCGACGCTGACCAAGCAGAACATGGATATGGAGAAATCCACCGTCCTGACGCTGCTCGGCGCCGGTCAGCCTTCGCTTGCCAATGTCGGCCCCGGCGTCGGCGGCAATCTCAACGTCACCGCCTAGCGCATGATCCGGAAAAGTGGGTACCGGTTTTCCGATCAGATCATGCGCAGATAAAAGTACCTAAAGCGACGCGGCGGCCTTGCCGGTCGCGGCACGCAGCAGCTTGAGCGCGTCCTCGCTCGCCCATTCCGCCGGCCCGGCGATTGTCGCGATCTCGCAGCCCTGCGGGTCGACCAGCACCGAGGTCGGCATGCCCAGCGCCCGGCCTATGGCCTTAAGATCCTGAAAAACCTTGGCTTTTTGGTCGTTGAAGTAGCCAAGACGGGTCAGATTGGCCTCTTTCAGGAAGGTCTTGGGCTTTTCGGGGTCGCGGGTGTCGATATTGATCGCCACCACCTCGAAATTCGGGCCCGACAGCTTGCCCTGGAGCTCATCCAGCGCCGGCATCTCCTTCCGGCACGGCACGCACCAGGTGGCCCAGAGGTTCACCAGCAGCGTCTTGCCGCGGAAATCCGAGAGCTTCTTCGGCTTGCCGTCGGCGTCCTCGAAGGTGAGGTCGGGCAGCTTCAACGGCGCGCTCGCCATGGTCAGGGCGGCCAGCTCGCCATGGGCGAGCGGGGCGATCTTCTGGGCCGTGGCCACCGCCGGCTTGCAGGTCGGATCGCCTGAAGGCGCCCGGCTCAGGCCCAGCCCGTACAGCGCGGCGAAGCCGGCCAGCCCCCCGACCACCACGGTGGCGATGACGATGGGGATCCGGCGCGTGGCGGAAGGCTTTGGGTCGAGCATATCGTTTGTCATCCGGTCGCAGATATGGCTATCAGGGGCCTCTTAATACGGCTGGCCTTCGCCAGCAAACATGCGGCAAAGCAAGGCGTGAGCAGGGGATCATGAGCAACAAGATGTGGGGCGGCCGGTTCTCGGAACGTCCCGATGAGATCATGGAAGAGATCAACGTCTCCATCGACGTCGATCGTCACCTCTTTGCCCAGGACATTGCCGCGTCCAAGGCCCACGCCGCGATGCTCGCCGCGAAGGGCATCATCACGGCCTCTGATGCGAAAAATATCGGCAAGGGTCTAGACACGATTTTGTCAGAGATCGGCAAGGGCGACTTCACGTTCAAGCGCGCGCTCGAAGACATCCATATGAACGTCGAGAGCCGCCTGTCCGAGCTGATCGGCCCCGCCGCCGGCCGCCTGCACACCGCGCGCTCGCGCAACGACCAGGTCGCGACCGACTTCCGTCTCTATGTCCGCGACATCGTCGACGAGACCGACGCCGCGCTCGCCGAATTCCAGCAGGCGCTGGTGGCGCGCGCGCTCGAGCATGCCGGCACCGTCATGCCCGGCTTCACGCATCTGCAGACCGCGCAGCCCGTGACCTTCGGCCATCATCTGCTTGCCTATGTCGAGATGGCCGCGCGCGACCGCGGCCGTTTCCAGGACGCGCGCAAGCGGCTCAACGAATCGCCGCTCGGCGCCGCCGCGCTCGCCGGCACCTCGTTCCCGATCGACCGTCACGCCACCGCGAAGGCGCTTCTCTTCGACCGCCCGATGGCGAACTCGCTCGATGCGGTCTCCGACCGTGACTTCGTGCTGGAGACGCTGTCGGCGGCCTCGATCTGCGCCGTGCACATGTCGCGCTTTGCCGAGGAGATCGTGATCTGGACCTCGCCGCTGGTGGGCCTGATCCGCCTCAGCGACAAGTTCACCACGGGCTCCTCGATCATGCCGCAGAAGCGCAACCCGGATGCCGCAGAACTGGTGCGCGCCAAGACCGGGCGCGTCATCGGTGCGCTCAACGGCCTCCTGATCGTCATGAAGGGCCTGCCGCTCGCCTATCAAAAGGACATGCAAGAGGACAAGCAGGGCGCCATGGAGGGCTTTGCCGCGCTGTCGCTGGCGATTCGCGCCATGACCGGCATGGTCCGCGACCTCGTGCCCGACGAGGCCAAGATGAAGGCTGCCGCCGGGGAGGGCTATGCCACCGCGACGGACCTTGCCGACTGGCTGGTGCGGACGCTGAAGATGCCGTTCCGCGACGCGCACCACGTCACCGGCCGCATCGTCGCCAAGGCCGCTGAGGGTGGCGTGGCGCTGCACGAGCTGCCGCTGAAGGACATGCAGGCGATCGAGCCCAAGATCACCAAGGACGTGCTCGGCGTGCTCTCGGTCGAATCGTCGGTGAAGAGCCGGACCAGCTTCGGCGGCACCGCGCCGAAGAACGTGGCGTCGCAGGCAAAGAGCTGGGCGAAGCGGCTCGAAAAAGAGCGAAAATTGGGCTGAGGGCAAAATTTCGCTTATGTTTCATGGTCATCCGGCTCTCGCCAGAGCGCGCCAATCTCTGTATGGTGCGCGCCGCGTAGTGGGGATTTCGTCGTGACGTCAAAGTTTCGCCCGGCCGGCTCGGGTTGGGCCATCATTGTCTTGAGCCTGACGGCGCTTGCGCTCGCCGGCTGCGGCCGCAGGGGCCCGCTGGATCTGCCGCCGACCGCCTCCAGCGCGTCCACGGCCAATATCGCAGCGCCGACCGACACCGAGATCGAAGCCCAGAAAACGCCGAGCGTGTTCAACCCCACCTATGGTGCGGAGGCTGCGCCGGCGGCGCCCAAGGGCAGCAAGAAATCGTTTATCCTCGACCCGCTCCTGGACGAAAGACCCAGCCGGTAGGCTGGCGCAACCGAGCCAACGCCATGAACCATTTCGACTACCGCAACGGCGTGCTGCACGCCGAGGCGGTGAACCTGTCCGAGCTGGCCGCAACCATCGGCACGCCTTTCTACTGCTATTCGACCGCGACGCTGGAGCGGCACTACCGCGTCTTCGCCGACGCCTTTGCCGGCGAGAAGGTGCTGGTCTGCTACGCCATGAAGGCGAACTCCAACCAGTCCGTGCTGCGCACGCTGGCCAAGCTCGGGGCCGGCGCCGACGTCGTCTCCGGCGGCGAGCTGAAGCGCGCGCTGGCCGCGGGCATTCCCGGCAGCAAGATCGTGTTCTCCGGTGTCGGAAAGACGGAAGCAGAGCTGCGCGCAGCACTCGCCGCCGACATCCTCTGCCTCAACGTCGAATCCGAGCCTGAGCTTGAGCTGCTCTCGCGCCTTGCGACCGAGATGGGCAAGACCGCGCGCATCTCCGTGCGCGTCAATCCCGACGTCGATGCCGGCACGCACGCCAAGATCTCGACCGGCAAGTCCGAGAACAAGTTCGGCATTCCGATCGCCTATGCCCGCGAGGTCTATGCTCGCGCCGCCAAGCTGCCGGGTATCGAGGTGACCGGCACCGACGTGCATATCGGCAGCCAGATCACTGATCTGTCCAAGATGGAGACCGCGTTCCGCATCCTCTCCGAATTCGTGCAGACGCTGCGCAGCGACGGCCACAACATCAGCCACGTCGATTTCGGCGGCGGCCTCGGCATTCCCTATTACATGGACCGCGAAGCGCCGCCGGCGCCCGATGCCTATGCGGCCATGGTCAAGCGCGTCAGCCACAATCTCGGCTGCACGCTGATGTTCGAGCCGGGCCGCATGATCGTCGGCAATGCCGGCATCCTCGTCGCCAAGGTCATCTATGTGAAGCATGGCGACGGCAAGAACTTCGTCATCATCGACGCCGCGATGAACGATCTGATCCGCCCGACGCTGTATGAGGCCCATCACGACATCCTGCCGGTGATGCAGCCCGCCAGGGGCGCCGTCACCATCATGGCCGACGTCGTCGGCCCGGTCTGCGAGACCGGCGACTATCTCGCGCTCGACCGTACGCTGCCGACGCCGAAGGCGGGTGACCTCCTCGCCATCATGACCGCGGGCGCCTATGGCGCGGTGCAGGCCGGCACCTACAACACGCGGCCCTTGGTGCCCGAGGTGCTGGTGAAGGACGACCAATACGCCGTGGTGCGCCCGCGCGTCGAGGTCGAGCAACTGATCGCGATGGATACACCCGCGCCCTGGCTATGATTGATTGACCGTAGCCCGGATGGAGCGCAGCGAAATCCGGGTTCTCGCCAAGCATTACCGACCCCGGATTACGCTGCGCTCCATCCGGGCTACGGGACTGGCGTTATTTCTTCTCGCCAACCACAACACCCGCCTTGTTCTCGATCGGCTTGATCGCCGCGGTGAAATCGGACTCGGCGCCTTCCGCGCTGATGACCGTCTCCCATAGCCGTCCCACCGCGTCGGCAACTTCCATCGACAGGCCGAGCTGCTTCATCTCCTCCAGCGCGAGCCGCACGTCCTTCACCATCAATCCCGTGGCGAAGCCGAAGTCGAATGTGCGCGGCAGCACCGAGCGCGGAAACTTGTCGCGGCTCGCGGTGTTCATGCCCGAGCCGGCATTGATGACGTCGATCATCACGGCGGGATCGAGCCCGGCTTTCACGCCCATCACCACCGCCTCCGACGTTGCCACGATGGCGGTGGCCGAGAGGAAATTGTTGGCGAGCTTCATGGTCTGCGCCGCGCCGGGCTTCTCGCCGATGAAGAAAACTTTTCCGATCACGTCGAGCGCGGGCTTGAGCAGTTCGAACTCCGCCTTCGGCCCCGACACCATCACCGCCAGCGTGCCCTTTTCGGCGCCGCCGACGCCGCCGGACACCGGGCAGTCGATCTGCACGATGTTGCGCTTCGCGAGCAAGCCGTGAATCTTCGCCGCCATCGCCGAGCCGACGGTGGAGAGATCAATGAAGCGTTTTGCGCGGCTTCCCTCGATCACGCCGCTCGCGCCCGTGGCGACCTCGAGCGAAGCCTGCAACGAGGGCAGGCTCGCCATCACGGTCTCGACCTGGTCGGCGACGTCCTTCGGCGATGTCGCAGCGGTTGCGCCGCGCGCCACCAACTTGTCCGTGACCTCCTTGCGCGTGTCGAACACGACGAGCTTGTGGCCGGCCTCGATCAGCCGCCGCGCCATCGGGAAACCCATGTTTCCGAGGCCGATGAATCCGATGTCCATGGTCCTATTTCCTTCCCGTCGTCATTGCGAGGAGCGAAGCGACGAAGCAAATCCAGGCTGTCTCCGTGGAGGAACTCTGGATTGCTTCGCTTCGCTCGCAATGACGGAGCAATACGTTGAATGCTGTTTGTCGGCCTCACGCCTTCCCGTCGATCTCCGCGAACACCTCGCGCGCGATACGAAAACTGTCGACGGCGGCGGGCATGCCGCCATAGATCGCGACCTGCATCAGGATCTCGCGGATCTCGTCGCGCGTCACGCCGTTGGTCAGCGCGCCCTTCAGATGCGCGCGAAACTCGTGCTGCCGGTTGAGGATCGCGATCATCGCGATGTTGAGCATGCTGCGGGTCTTGCGCGGCAGCTCTTCGCGGCCCCACACCGTGCCCCAGCAATATTCGTTGAGCATCTCCTGGAACGGGCGGTTGAAATCGTCGACGTTCTTCAGGGCATTGTTGACATAGGCCTCGCCCAGCACCGCCTTGCGGACTTCCAGGCCCTTGTCGTGCATCTTCTTGTCCATGGCGTTTCCTATCTCTCCCTCGGGAATGGCGGCGCGGAAATTACGGGGTTGCGGCGGACCAGTCACGTCCTCGTGTTATGCGGGAAAAGGGGTGTCTCCCGTACAGGAACGGATGCCTCAGTGCTGCCGTTGTGGTAGGCTTCTCTACCGGGCAACTTGGAGAGTTGATTGAACGGCGTCACCCCCGACCCGTCAGACCCGATCCGCAACAGTGACGCTCTGTCGCGGCTGAAGCTGGCGCAAGCCCTTGATCGGGCCATTTATGCCATCGCGTGGGAGCGTGCCTGGCCAAATCTGGCGCGGCTTCTGACCGTCGTCGGCCTGTTCCTGGCCTTGTCCTGGGCCGGGCTGTGGCTGGGGTTGCCGTTCGTCGCGCGCGCCATCGGCCTTGTCATTTTCGCCGGCATCGCGATTGCCGCTCTGTCGCCACTGGTTCGTTTCCGCTGGCCGAGCCGTGAGGAGGCGCTCGCCCGGCTCGATCGCGGCTCCGGCATTCGTCACCGCCCGGCGACCACGCTGACCGACACGTTGACCTCGCAGGATCCGGTTGCGCAGGCGCTGTGGCAGGCGCAGCGCGAGCGCACGCTGGCCTCGCTCAAGCGCATCCGCGCCGGTCTGCCGCATCCGCGCCTCGCCATCCACGATCCCTGGGCGCTGCGCGCGCTGGTGATGGTGTTGCTGGTTGCGACCTTCTTCGCCGCCGGCGACGAGCGCGCGATGCGGCTTGGTGCCGCCTTCGACTGGAACGGTGTGCTGGCGCCGACGAATGTCCGCGTCGATGCCTGGGTCACCCCGCCGCTCTACACCGGCAAGCCGCCGGTGATCCTGTCGGCCGCCAACAAGGAGGCCGCGGCGCTGCCGGCCTCTGGCCCGCTCGCCGTTCCCGCCGGCTCAACCCTGATCGTGCGCTCCTCGGGCGGCAGCCTCGATGTCACCGTCTCCGGCGGCCTCAAGGAGGTCGCTCCCACCGAGGCCACGCCCAAGGGCACCAACGAAAAGCATTTTGCCATCACCGGCGACGGCACAGCGCATGTGCGCGCGCCCTCGGGCCAGCCGCAATGGGCCTTCGCGGCAACGCCGGACCACCCGCCGACGATCGCGCTCGCCAAGGATCCGGAGCGTCAGGCCCGCGGCGGGCTCCAGCTCTCCTACAAGATCGAGGATGATTACGGCGTCACCGGCGCCGAAGCGCAAATTGGCTTGCGCCCCGCCGATGCCGGGGATGCCAGCAAGAATGGTGGCAAGGACGCCGACACCAGGGCGGCCGCGCGGCCGCTGTTCCAGCCGCCGAAATTCCCGCTGGTGCTGCCGAACGCGCGGACCCGCAACGGCGTCGGCCAGACGGTGAAGGACCTCAGCGAGGATCCCTATGCCGGCGCCGACGTCACGCTGACGCTGACCGCGAAGGACGAGGCCGGCAACGAGGCCAAGAGCGATCCCTTCAACATGCGCCTGCCCGAGCGCCTGTTCACCAACTCGCTCGCGCGCGCGCTGATCGAGCAGCGTCGCATCCTCGCGCTCGACGCCAACAAGAATTCCGAGGTCTACGCCGCGCTCGACGCGCTGATGATCGCACCCGAATTGTTCACGCCGGATGCCGGCTGCTATCTCGGCCTGCGCAGCCTGGCGTCCCAGCTCGAGGCGGCCCGCACCGACGATGCGCTGCGCGAAGTGGTGGCGAGCATGTGGGCGTTCGCGACCACCATCGAGGACGACGGTGTCGCCGGCAGCGTCAACGCCGCGCTGCGCGCGGCGCAGGACGCGCTCAAGCACGCGCTGGAACGCGGCGCCAGCGAGGACGAGATCCGGGTGCTGACGCAGAAGCTGCGCGAGGCCATGGCCGGCAAGGTGCGCGATCTCGCCCGGCGCGCCGAGCAGAACCCGCTCGGAGCCCGGCAGCCGTTCCCCGCGGAGGTTCAGCTCATTCTCGACAAGGCGATCGAGTTGCGACAAAAGACCCAGCATGCCACGCCCGAGCAGCTCGAAGAGCTGGCGCAGCAGCAGGACGCATTGCGCCAGCAGCTTCAGGCCTATCGGAAGTCGGCGAACAGTCGGGCCAACAAAGGCGAGGACGGGGCCAACCAGTTTACGCGGGACCGGAAATGCGGAAGCTAGCGCGCGTGCCAGTCTTGAAGGCGATCTCGATCGCCTGCTTCGCCTTCCTGCTCGGAGGCGTCGCGCCTGCCGCTGCCCAGCTCGATCAGGATCCTGACGCGCTGCTCGACAGCGCGGAAAAGGCCATGCAGGATTCCGGCGACAGCCTCCGGCAGAAGGAATCCGGCAAGAGCCTGAACAACCAGTCCGATGCGATCCAGAAGCTCGAGGAATACAAGCGCGCGACCGAACGCAGCCAGTCCTCCAATCGCGATCGTTCCGTCATCACGCAGCGCGATCTCGACGACCTCCTGAAGCAGATCGAGAAAGCCGCGCGCGAAGGCAATAAAGAAGCCGCCCAGCGCCTGCTCGAGCAGCTGGCGCAGATCATGGAAAACCTCCAGATGGCGCAGCCCGGGCAATCCGGAGACAGCGAGATGGAGCAGGCGCTGAACGAGCTCAGCGACATGATCCGCAAGCAGCAGCAATTGCGCGACAAGACCTTCAAGCAGGGCCAGGATTCCCGGCGCGATCGTTCGCGTGGCAAGCAGGGCGATCAGTCGATGTCGGACCTGCAGCAGGACCAGCAGGCGCTGCGCGACCGCCTGAAGAAGCTTCAGGACCAGCTCGCCAAGCGCGGCCTCATGCAGAAGGGGCAAAAGGGTCAGAATCAGAAAGGCCAGCAGGGTCAGCAGGGCGACCAGGGCCAGCCCGGCCAGGATGGCGATCAGGACGGTGATGACGATGGCGGTCTGGACGCTGCCGACGGCGCCATGGGCGACGCCGGCTCGAAGCTCGGCGAGGGCAATGCCGACGGCGCCGTGGACTCCCAGGGCAAGGCTCTCGAGGCCTTGCGCAAGGGCGCGCAGAAGATGGCCGAGGCGATGCAGCAGGGCGATGGCGAGGGCCAGGGCGACGGCCCCGGCAACCGCGCCGGCCGTCAGCAGAGCGGCAGCAACCAGACCGATCCGCTCGGCCGCCCGCTCCATGGCCGCGATCTCAGCGACGACTACACGGTGAAGATCCCCGGCGAGATCGATGCCCAGCGCGTCCGCCGCATCCTCGAAGAGCTCCGCCGCCGCCTCGGCGATCCTTCGCGCCCGCAGATCGAGCTCGACTATATCGAGCGGCTGCTGAAGGATTTTTGACGTCACCCGCAGTGTCATCGCCCGCGAAGGCGGGCGATCCAGTACTCCGAAACGGTTGTGATTTGACCGATAGGCTGCGGCGTACTGGATGCCCCGCCTTCGCGGGGCATGACAGCGGAATGTGTGGCTGCTGTTGCCCGCTACCCCTTCTTCGCCGCCAGCGCGTCCGCCACCGCGGTGCGGATGTCGGCCACCGAGAACGGCTTTGTCACGACGTCATGCACCAGCGCATTGAGGTTCGAGGCGCGCTCGCGCTGGTCGGCAAAGCCGGTCATCAGCAGGATGGTGAGGTCGGGAAAATCGCGCGCGGCCGAGAGCGCCAGCGCGATGCCATCCATGACCGGCATCTGGATGTCGGTGAGCAGCAGGTCGAACGCGCCGTCCTCGCGGGTCAGGATCTCCAATGCCTCGGCGCCGTCCTGCGCGGTGACGATCTCGTGGCCGTCCATGGCGATGGCGCGCGCCACCAGCTGGCGCATCGAATCCTCGTCGTCGGCGATCAGGATTTTCGGCATGAGACCAACCTTGGGACCAACCTCCCGTGGAGAATACGCGAGATCAATTATACGCTGCCGCCGGCGATGTCGCGTCGGTTGAAGAAGCGGACGTCGATGTTGCGGCCCTCCGGCGGCGGCGAGGCCAGGCGCGAGCGGAAGAAGGCGCGCTCGCCGGGTTGCAGCACGGTCTGTTCCAGCACGGTGTTCCAGGCGTAGATCTCCGCGCCTTGCGCGTCGCGCACGGCAAAGCGCAGCCGCGGGATATCGAGCGGCTTCTTGCCCTGGCCGACGATCACGCCCTCGATCACCAGCACCTGCTTACCGTCCACGGTCTCGCTGGAGAGCTTGACGTCCTTGAAGGTGAGCCCGCGCAGATTTACCTCGAACCCGACCAGCTTGTAGAACGCGGCGGTCTGCGGCAGCAGCCGCACCATGTCGCCGCGCCAGATGATCAGGGCCAGCACCAGCGCGCCCATGGCGGCGCAGGCCATGGGCAGGCCGAAATGGGATTTGCGCGGCGTCGCGGCGGGGATCGGGCGGCTCACGCGCGCGCCGCGGCGGCTGAACAGGCCGCGGAACCAGGACTGGTGCTGTGCGCCGACCGCGTCCTCTTCGGCGGCGCGGGCGGCCGCCGACCACTCGTCCTCCATGTCCTTGGCCTCGTCGGCCGGCCAGTCGCTGGCGATGGAGGGGCTGTCGACGACGGGTGTATCGGCGGCACCGTCGTCCTTGGCGTAGGAGTTCCACTGCTCGGCGAGGTCGGACTGGTCCTCGGACTGGCTGGCTGCGGCCATGGCCGGAACGGATGCCTCCTCGATGGCATCATCGGCATAGGCAACCCAGGTCTCCTTGCAGCGGGAGCAGCGGACCGTCCGTCCGTTCGTCCCAAGGCTAGCGAGCTTGATGGCGTAGGATGTCGTACAATGCGGACAGACGATATGCATGGACACGGGCCTTGATGCACGGACTGGTCTTGACGATGCCCCGGCCAAGGAGAGCCGGGCGCTCTAAATGCTACAGGGCGACCGTTAACGAACCGGAAACCATAACGGTCGCACAACCCCTTGATCGCGTGTGGCGGGGTGCCGCGGCGCGGCCCCCTCTCGAACGGAGCTGAACTTGGTTCGGTTCGAAAATGTCGGATTGCGTTACGGACTGGGGCCGGAGATCCTGCGCGACCTCAGCTTCCAGATTCCAGCGCATTCGTTCCAATTCCTCACCGGCCCGTCGGGCGCCGGCAAGACGTCGCTGCTGCGCCTGCTGTTCCTGTCGCACCGGCCGACGCGGGGCCTCGTCAATCTGTTCGGCCACGACATCTCGCAACTCGGCAAGGACGAGATCGCCGATTTGCGCAAGCGCATCGGCATCGTGCTCCAGGATTTCCGCCTGCTCGACCACATGACCACCTACGAGAACGTCGCGCTGCCGTTCCGTGTCATGGGCCGCAGCGAGTCGAGCTACCGCAAGGAGGTCATCGACCTCTTGCGCTGGGTCGGGCTCGGCGACCGCATGGACGCACTGCCGCCGATCCTGTCCGGCGGCGAGAAGCAGCGCGCCGCGATCGCGCGCGCCGTGATCTCGCGGCCGCAGCTGTTGCTCGCCGACGAGCCGACCGGCAGCGTCGATCCGACGCTCGGCCGCCGCCTGCTGCGGCTGTTCATCGAGCTCAACAAGTCAGGCACCGCCGTCATCATCGCCACCCACGACATCGGCCTGATGGACCAGTACGAGGCGCGGCGGCTGGTGCTGCATCAGGGACGGCTGCACGTCTATGAGTAGGACCGACGAGCGCGGCGTGCTGGTCGACCTCGGACAGGAGCGTCCGCAGCTTCCGGCCAAGGCGCGCAACATGTCGCCGATCGTGCCGCGCGCCTCGATCCATGGCCGCGCGCTGGTCGCCGTCGTCGCCATCATGACGTTCCTGGCGTCGATGACGACGGGCACGGTGCTCCTCGTCAGCGCCTCCGCCGCGGAATGGCAATCGGATGTCGCAAGCGAGATCACCATCCAGGTCCGTCCCCAGGCGGGGCGCGATCTCGATCGCGACACCGCGGCGGTGACCGAGGCGATGCGCGCGCAGGCCGGCATCGTCGAGGTCAAGCCGTTCAGCAAGGACGAGAGCGGCAAGCTGCTCGAGCCCTGGCTCGGCACGGGCCTGTCGATGGACGACCTGCCGGTGCCGCGCATGATCATCGCGCGGGTGCAGCCCGGCACGCCGATCGATCTCGCTGCCTTGCGCGCGCGTGTGACGCAGGTGGCGCCAAGCGCCAGCGTCGACGATCACCGCGCCTGGATCGAGCGCATGCGCTCGATGACCAATGCCACCGTGCTCGCCGGCATCGGCATCCTCGCGCTCGTCATCGTCGCGACCATCATCTCGGTGTCGTTCGCGACCCGCGGCGCCATGGCGGCGAACCGCCCGATCGTCGAGGTCCTGCATTTCGTCGGCGCCGGCGACCGCTACATCGCCAACCACTTCCTGCGTCATTTCCTCCGCCTGGGGCTGGAGGGCGGCGTGATCGGCGGCGGCGTCGCCATGCTGGTGTTCGGCTTCTCCGAATCGATCGCCGGATGGTTTTCCGGCACGCCGGTCGGCGACCAATTCGCGGCGCTGCTCGGCACCTTCTCCCTGCGGCCGTCAGGCTATGTCGTGCTCGCGGTGCAGGCGGTGCTGATCGGCGCCATCACCGCTGCCGCCTCGCGCCAGACCCTGTTCGCGACATTGAATGACATTGATTGAGTGCGTTCTTCATCCTTCTCCCACAAGGGGAAGAGGGTGAAGAAACCGGACTCCACTTCGTCTCAAAACGTCTTAAAATCATCTCGGGAAGGGATCACCGACATCACATGACCTCAAGGGCCGACGATCGATCGCCGAAAATGCCGCGCGGCTGGCTGCGGGCGGCATTGGTCTCGACGATCGCGTTCGCCTTCGTCGGCGCGGCGGCGGGCTTCATCGCGTTCCTGTCGCAACTACGGGGCGCCGAGATCGCCCCTAGCCGCAAGGCCGACGGCATCGTGGTCCTGACCGGCGGCTCCTCGCGGGTGTCGGACGCGATGGAGCTGCTGGCTGCCGGCTACGGCCAGCGGCTGCTGATCTCCGGCGTGCATCCGACCTCGACCGCGAGCGACATCTCCCGGACCCTGCCGGAGAACCAGTCCTTCATGCATTGCTGTGTCGATCTCGACCGCACCGCGGTCTCGACCCGCGGCAACGCGGCGGAGGCGCGGCGCTGGGCCGAAGGGCGCGGCTTCAAGTCGCTGATCGTGGTCACCTCGAACTATCACATGCCACGCGCGCTGGTGGAGTTCTCGCATGCGATGCCGGAGACGACGCTGATTCCGTTCGCGGTGGTCGGCGAGAAATGGCGCGAGGAGCCCTGGTGGACCTCGGCCTCGACCTTGCGGCTGCTCCTGTCCGAATATGTCAAGTATGTCGCGGCCGAGATCAGGGTCCGCCTGGAGGATTTCGGGATTGACCTTTCGCCCGAGATGTCGGAGCAGCCTCAAGGCCAGCAACCGAAGCGGCCCGCCACCGCACAGGCCAATTGATCGGACCCTCGATGTTCCTGATTTTCCTGCGCTCGCTCGTGTTCAACGTGCTGTTCTACACCGTGCTGGTGTGCCTTGCGATCGTGGCGCTGCCGACCTTCGCATTGCCGCCGCGCGCCATGCTGACGGTCGCCCAATGGTGGGCGAAGGCGACGTTGGTGCTGATGCGCGTCGTCTGCAACATCAAGGTGGAATTCCGGGGTGCGGAGAAGATCCCGGCCGGGCCGCTGCTGATCGTGGCGAAGCACCAGTCGTTCTGGGAGACGTTCGTGTTGCCGGGCTTCTTCAACCGCCCGATCTTCATCCTCAAGCGTCAGCTGATGCAGATCCCGGTGTTCGGCCAATTCCTGGTCAAGACCGGCATGATCGCGATCGATCGCAATGCCGGCGTGAAGGCGCTCCTCGACATGACGCGCCGCGCGCGCGAGGCGGTGCGCAGCGGCCGCCAGCTCGTGATCTTTCCGGAGGGCACGCGCCGCGCGCCGGGCGCGCCGCCTGATTACAAGACCGGCTTTGCGCAGATCTATTCGTCCTGCGGCGTCGCCTGCCTGCCGATCGCGCTCAATTCTGGCCTGTTCTGGCCGCGCCGTACCTTCATGCGCTATCCCGGCACGCTGGTGGTGGAGTTCCTCGATCCGCTGCCGCCGGGCCTGCCGAAGGACGAGTTTCTCTCCCGCGTGCAGACGTCGATCGAAGACGCGACCGCCCGCCTCGTCGAAGCAGGGCGGAAAGAGCAGGAGCAGCTGATCGGCTCTGCGCCGAGCTATGCGCCGTCGGCGAGCTAGCGGCTTTCGCTGTCTTCGTCGGGTGCGTGCAGCGAATGTGCTTCCCCATGCAGCATGGTCGCGAGCTGATGCAATTGCGTGTCGCGAAAGCCCTCGGCCTCGATCGCCTTCACCGTCGCCGTGACGTAGTCGCGGTTGGCGCCGGACTGGCCGTGGCCCTGGATCACGTGGCGGTGCTGCTCGGCGAGCGACAGCCGGCCGGCATATTGGACATGGCCGCGGTCGACCACATAGGCGAGCGCGGGGACGCGCTGGCGCGCATCGTTCTCCAGCCACACCGAGCGCATCACCTCGCGATAGACCGAGGTGACCTGCTCGCGCGCGCGCAAGTAGGCGACGACGTCGGTGCGGTTCGTCTCGGCGACGCGGAAGGCAATGCCGCGGCAGGCGCCGCCGCGGTCGAGCCCGAGCACCAGGCCCGGCTTCTCCGGCGTGCCGCGATGCACGAAGGAATAGACGCAGAGCGCTCGGTGCTCGCCGACCAGCCGCGCCGGGACGCGCTCCTCGAATTCGAAGCCCGGCCGCCACATCAGCGAGCCGTAGCCGAACACCCAGAGGTCGCCTTTGGCTGTGGTGATGGAGGGGAGGGTGATTTCCGACATTTCGGGCACGGCTACCAGAACCGGGCCCCCAAGCGAAGCGGATTCTCAGCCTTTCGGCGGGACCGGACCTCGCTTACATTTGACAAAATCTGGGGCCAAAGGGTCGCCGCATGTCCGATATGACCGTTGCCGCAGGCCGGCGCTCCCGTTGGCGCCTTTTCATCGCACCCGTTCTCCTCCTGATCCTCGCCCTCGCGTGGAGCGGCTTCTGGTTCTTTGCGGCCTCGCAGGCCGAAGTGGCCGCGGATGCCTGGCGCGCGCAGGAGGCCAAGGCCGGCCGCATCTATGATTGCGCCAAGCGCTCGATCGCCGGCTTCCCGTTCCGCTTCGAGGTGCAGTGCTCCGGCGCCAGCGTCGCCCTGGTGTCGCAGAACGCCAGCAAGACGCCGTTCACGGCGAAGCTCGACAATATCCTGGTGGTCGCCCAAGTTTACGATCCCAGACATGTCATCGCCGAATTCTCCGCGCCGGCGACGCTGACCGATGGCATCACGCAAAACACCTTCGTGGTGAACTGGAGCAAGGGCCGCAGCAGCGTGGTCGGCTTGCCGGCGGTGCCGGACCGCGCTTCCATCGTGTTCGATGATCCCAGCGTCAACCGGCTCGACGGCAGCGTGCAGGTGCCGCTCGCCCGCGCCAAGCAGGTCGAGTTGCACGGGCGCCTGGCGGACGGATCGACCTCCGATCATCCTGTCATCGAGACCGTGCTTCACGTCGCGCAAGGCAGCATCCAGGGCGTTCACCCCCTGCTCGCCGAGCCGTTCGAAGCCGACACGCGCGCGAAGATCACCGGCCTTTCCGACCTCACGCCAAAGCCCTGGCCGCAGCGCTTCCGCGAGATCCAGGCCGCAGGCGGCCATGTCGAGATCGTGCAGTCGCGCATCCAGCAGGGCGAGATGATCGCGGTCGCGGCCGGCACGCTCGGCCTCTCCGCCAATGGCCGGCTCGATGGCGAATTGCAGATGACGGTGACGGGCCTCGAGCGCGTCATCCCCGCGCTCGGCATCGAGAAGATGCTGGAGGAGGGCGTGCCGCAGGCGACCCTCGACCGTGTCGCGCCCGGTATGAAGTCGCAGGACCTCAACAATCTCTTCGGTGCGCTTGATCGCGCCGTGCCCGGCCTCGGCAAGGTGATCAAGCAGAACGCCAATGCCGGCGTTGCCGCCGGAATCAATTCGATCGGCACCGAGAGCACGCTGGAAGGCAAGAAGGCGCGCAGCTTCCCGCTGAAATTCGTCGATGGCGCCGTGCTGCTCGGCCCGATCAAGGTCGGCCAGATCCCGCCGCTGTATTAAACACGGCACGCCCCGCCAAACGCTCCGTCGTCATGCCCGGGCTTGTCCCGGGCATCCACGTCTCTGTTCAATCGCGGAAGCGCGTGGATGGCCGGGTCAAGCCCGGCCATGACGGAGAGAAACGCGCTATGGCTTCTTGCCGAGCCGCCCGTGCTCGCGCCCGAAATCGGCTGCCGCCGAATCCTGGCCGATCTCGACGATGCCGCGGCGGATGGCGCGGGTGCGGGTGAAATGGTCGAACAGCGCCTCGCCGTCGCCACGTCGGATCGCGCGGGTGAGCTTGGCGAGATCCTCGGTGAAGGTGCCAAGCATCTCCAGCACGGCTTCCTTGTTGGCGAGGAAGACGTCGCGCCACATCGTCGGATCGGACGCCGCGATGCGGGTGAAGTCGCGAAAGCCGCCGGCGGAGAACTTGATCACCTCTGACTCCGTCACCTGCGCGAGCTCGTCGGCGGTGCCGACGATGGTGTAGGCGATCAGATGCGGCAGGTGGCTGGTGATGGCGAGCACGAGATCATGATGATCCGGCGTCATCACCTCGACCTTGGCGCCCATCGCCGCCCAGAACGCGCGCAGCCGATCGGTCGCCGCCGCATCGACGCCCTCCGGCGGCGTCAAAATGCACCAGCGGTTGATGAAGAGCTCGGCGAAGCCGGAATCCGGGCCCGAATGCTCGGTGCCCGCGACGGGATGCGCCGGCACGAAATGGACGGTCTTCGGCAGATGCGGCGCCATGTCCCTGACCACCGCGCCCTTCACCGAGCCGACGTCGGAGATAATAGCACCGGGCTTCAGATGATCGGCGATCTCCTTTGCCACCTCGCCGCAGGCGCCGACGGGAATGCAGAGGATGACGAGATCGGCGTCCTTCACCGCCTCCGCATTGGTCGCCACGACGTGGTCGACGATGCCGAGCTCCATCACCCGCGCGCGCGTCTTCTCCGAGCGCGCGGTGGTGACGATCTCGCCTGCCAGGCCCTGGAGCTTCGCAGCGCGCGCGATCGAGCCGCCGATCAGGCCGAAGCCGATCAGCGCGACGCGCTGGAAGTGTGGTGTCGCGCTCATTTGCCGGCCATGAAGTCGCGCAAGGCGTCGACCACGAGGCGGTTGGCCTCCTCGGTGCCGATGGTCATGCGCAGCGAATGCGGCAGGCCGTAATTCTTCAGCGCGCGCAGCACGAGGCCGCGCTTGGTGAGGTAGGCGTCGGCCGCGTCCGAGGTCTTGCCGTCGGTCGGGAAGTGGATAAGCACGAAATTGGCGACACTCGGCGTCACCTTCAGTCCGAGCTTGCCGATCTCTTCGGTCAGCCAGTTGCGCCAGGTCTCGGTGAACTGCTTCGACATCGCCTGGTGCGCGGTGTCTTCAATGGCGGCGACCGCGGCGTACATCGCCGGCGTCGACACGTTGAACGGCCCGCGGATGCGGTTGACGGCGTCGATGATGTGCTCGGGGCCGAACATCCAGCCGATGCGCAGCGCGGCAAGCCCGTGGATCTTGGAGAAGGTGTGCGTCACCACCGTGTTCTCGGTGGTGGCGACCAGCTCGATTCCCATCTCGTAATCGTTGCGCGAGACATAGTCGGAATAGGCGGCATCCAGCACCAGCAGCACGTGCGACGGCAGGCCGGCGCGCAGCCGCTTGACCTCGTCGAACGGCACATAGGTGCCGGTCGGGTTGTTGGGGTTGGCGAGCCAGACCAGCTTCGTCTTCGGTGTCACCGCCTTGAGGATGGCGTCGACGTTGCAGGTGAGGTTGGTCTCCTGCGCGACGACGTTCTTGGCGCCCACCGCCATGGTCGCGATCGGGTAGACCAGGAACCCGTGGGTGGTCGAGATCGCCTCGTCGCCCTGGCTGAGATAGGTGTGGGCGAGCAGGTTGAGGATCTCGTCCGAGCCAGCGCCGCAGATGATGCGGTTGGGGTCGAGCCCGAACGAGCGGCCGATCGCCTCGCGCAGCACGCGCGAGGTGCCTTCCGGATAATCCTCCAGATGATCCGCCACGCGCTTGAAGGCCTCGATCGCCTTCGGCGAGGGTCCGAACGGGGTCTCGTTGGCCGAGAGCTTGAACACCTTGCGGCCCGGCTCCGGCACCGGGCTCTTGCCGGGCGTGTAGGGCGCAATATCGAGAATGCCGGGATTCGGCACGGGGCGGGACATCTTCAACTCCGGATAGGCTGGGCGCGTGACTTACGATTTCGGCCCGATCGGGGCCACCGTATAGCGCGTTGCGTGGCTGCCGACGAGGGCCGTGGAGCGCACCGAGGCCCCCGCCTCGATCAGGGCAGCCCTGATCTTGTCGATGCTGGTGTCTGATGTGACCGAGACCAGCAGCGCCGCACCGTCGAAGGCGGTATCGGGCACCGCCACGATGTCGGCGAGCGGCGACAGCGCGCGCGCGACCTCGGCGTTCCACCCGGACACGCGCACGCTGAAGGTCTCGACCTCTGTCACCACGGCGCTGTCGGCGACGCGCGAGATCGCGAACACCGGCAGCGACGCCGGATGGTCGGCACGCTCGACGAAGGGCATGCGCGCAATGATCTTTGGCGCGCCCCGCGCTTCCAGCTCCAGCCACCACGGCGTGCGGCTCGATGTCGCCGAGACCAGCGCCAGATCGCCCTTGGATTTCGCCACCGCCTCGACCGCAGCCTGCGCGCTGAAATGCGCGACGTAAGGAACCGTGAAGCCGAAATGGAAGCGCACGGAATCGCGCATCGCCGGCTCGCTCACCGAGATGTCGGCATGCACGGAGAACGGCGCCTGGACATAGGTGAAGGTGGAAATGATGACGCGCCAGATGCTCTCGACCGTGTCGAGCGGCAGGATGCCGCGATGCCGCTGCACGATCTCGCGCATCATCGAGGCCTCGCGTGCGGGCCGGAACGCCGAGCCGACCTCCTGGGTCTGCTTCACCTGGATCAGGCGGTCGATGATGTCGCCGCGCTGCATCAGCAGGCGATGCATGTCCGCGTCGATCGCGTCGATCTCCTTGCGTAATTCCTGGAGCGATGGTGGCGCGGGCGGACGTTGGGACATATCTGCCAGATGGGTTCAGTGCTGTTGAGAGGCGTTCCAATGCGGGATGGGCAAGCCGGATTCCGCTGCGGTCGATGTCCTGATTAGGCAGTCAGGGCGGCGAAAGCAAAGAGAAATGACGACCTTTTCGCCGAGCGTTTCAAGGACGATTTTGGTTAATCCGGGCCGCGACTTGACGAAAACCGCCCAAGACAGTAGGTTTTGCCTGTTCCGTGGTCATTTGAGCCGGCCGGCTTGCAGCCACGTTAAAAAACTCGCTAAACAGGCCGGGGACGCTTCCGATCCCGGCCGAACCTATCGTTCAGGCCGGGTTTTTCATGGCCTGATGCAAGTGGCGGTCTGAAGTCCGATCGCAAACGAGGTCGATGGTCAGATGGGTAGCGTCAAGTCGATTCCGAGTCCTGCGATCAGCGCCGATGAGCGCTCGCACGAGGTCGATCACCCGAGTTCGCAGGTCGCGCGTTTTGGCGCAGACCAGCCGCTGCGGCTCGATTGCGGCGTCGATCTGGCGCCGTTCCAGATCGCCTACCAGACCTATGGCGAGCTCAATGCCGATCGCTCCAACGCCATCCTGATCTGCCATGCGCTGACCGGCGACCAGCACGTCGCCAATCTGCACCCCGTCACCGGCAAGCCCGGCTGGTGGGACACCTTGGTCGGCCCGGGCCGCCCCATTGATCCCAGCCGCTACTTCATCATCTGCTCCAACGTGATCGGCGGCTGCATGGGCTCGACGGGGCCGGCCTCGATCAATCCCGCCACCGGCAAGGTGTGGGGGCTGGATTTTCCTGTGATCACCATCCCAGACATGGTGCGCGCGCAGGCGATGCTGGTCGACCGGCTCGGCATCGACACGCTGTTCGCTGTGGTCGGCGGCTCGATGGGCGGGATGCAGGTGCTGCAATGGACCGCGGCCTATCCTGCCCGCGTGTTCTCTGCGCTCGCGATCGCCTGTTCGACGCGGCACTCGGCGCAGAACATCGCCTTCCACGAGCTCGGCCGCCAGGCTGTGATGGCCGACCCTGACTGGCACAATGGCGGCTATGCCGATCGCGGCCTTCATCCGCATCGCGGCCTCGCGGTCGCGCGCATGGCCGCGCACATCACTTATCTGTCAGACGCTGCTCTGCACCGGAAATTCGGCCGGCGCATGCAGGATCGCGAGCTGCCGACTTTCTCGTTCGACGCCGACTTCCAGGTCGAGTCCTATCTGCGCTACCAGGGCTCCTCCTTCGTCGAGCGCTTCGACGCCAACTCCTATCTCTACCTGACCCGCGCGATGGATTATTTCGACATCGCCGCCGATCACGGCGGCGTGCTGGCGAAAGCGTTTGCCGGCATCCAGACCCGATTCTGCGTGGTGTCCTTCACCAGCGACTGGCTGTTCCCGACCTCGGAATCGCGCGCGCTGGTGCATGCGCTGAACGCGTCGAGCGCGCGGGTGTCGTTCGCCGAGATCGAAACCGATCGCGGCCATGACGCCTTCCTTCTCGACGTGCCCGAATTCTTCGACATCTCCCGCGCCTTCCTGCAATCGGCGGGCAAGGCGCGCGGGCTGACCGGCAAGAACGACTGACAAGGACCGCTCGCGATGTCTGTACAGGAAGTGCTGCCGCTGAACGGTTTCACCGCGGAGCAATCCGCTCATTTCCGCGCCGACCATCTGCTGGTCGCCGAGATGGTCAAGCCCGGCTCCAAAGTGCTCGACGTCGGCTGTGGCGACGGCGACCTGCTTCAGCTGCTGGAGACGCGCGGCATCGACGGCCGCGGCATCGAATTGTCGCGTGAGGGCGTCAACCGCTGCGTCGCCAAGGGCCTCGCGGTGGTGCAGGGCGACGCCGACACCGACCTCGTCAATTATCCCGACGACGCCTTCGACTACGTGATCCTGTCGCAGACGCTGCAGGCGACGCGGCAGCCGCGCGTGGTGCTGGAGAATTTGCTGCGCATCGGCCGCCGCGCCGTCGTGTCGTTCCCGAATTTCGGCTTCTGGAAGATGCGGCTCCAGCTCCTGATCGGCGGCCACATGCCACGCACGGAGAATTTGCCCGCGACCTGGTACGACACCGCCAACATCCATTTCTGCACCATCAAGGATTTCGTCGAGCTCTGCGACGCGATCGGCGTCAAGATGGAGCGCGCCGAGGCGCTCGACCTCTACGGTCGTCCGCTGCGGCTGCGGTTGCCATGGTGGGTGTGGAACATGTTCGGCGAGCAGGGCGTGTTTCTGCTCAGCCGCGGCGGGCGGAAATAGTTTCTCCGTCATTGCGAGCGCAGCGAAGCAATCCAGGATCTTTCTGCGGAGGCAGTCTGGATTGCTTCGTCGCAAGAGCTCCTCGCAATGACGGAGCGTGTGGCGATGTCGCGGCTCTAATGCGCCGCCAGCGACCTTGGATCACGCACCGGCCATCGTCCCGCTTCCACCAGCGTCACGAACCGCTCCACGCTCTCGTTGAACAGTGCGGGCTCTTCGAGATTGAGCACGTGGCCGGACTTGGGAAACATCGCGAGGCCGGCAGCCGGCAGATGTTTCTTCAAAAACAGGCTCGCACCGACGCACGGATCATCCTCGTCGCCGCAGATAATCAGTGCCGGCGTTGTCGCGGCTCTGATCGCATCCGTCAGCGTGTAGATCGAGGGGCGGCCACCCTGGAAGCCGCGCATCGTGCGCGCCGATCCCCTTGAATCGTGGCGCGCCAGCGCGGTGTAGAAATCGGCGTGGCCGCGCGGGTCCTTGACCAGGAAGGGTATCCGGCTCGGCGCCTCGCGCGTGACTTTGGCGACCTCCGCGGAGCCCAGTGTCTCGAACTGCTCGGCGTTTGCGCGGCACTGCTTGCGCCAGGCGTCGAGATTTTCGAGCTCCGAGCCGGAGCCGACGCCGGTGAGCGTCATCGACAGCGCGCGATGCGGCGCGTTCAGTCCGATCTGGAGCGACGAATAGGCGCCCATCGAGAGCCCGACGAGATGCGCGCGCTCGATCCCGAGATGATCGAGCACCGCGAGCGCGTCGGTGTAGAAGTGCGTGTAGGTGTAGACCTCGCCATCGGGCACATCGGACGGCGTGTAGCCGCGCGCGGAATAGGTGATGCAGCGGTGGCCGCGCGAGAAGTAGCGCATCTGCGGCTCCCAATTGGTGTAGTCGGCCGCGAATTCGTGCAGAAAAATAATCGGCGTTCCCTGGCCCGCCTCTTCGAAATAGATGCGGACGTCATCCCTGGTCGTGGCGTGGGGCATTAACTGTTTCCCTCTGTTCAAGCCGCGCGCGAAGGATCGCAGTTAATGGTGTTGTCCGCAATGCGGCAGCCTCAGGCCAGCTCCAATGCAAAATCATCGCAGCCATTCGCCGGCGTGGCAGTCTTTTTCTCGCCACATCCGGAAGCTTTACGGCCCGGCGGATGTCGGCCACCGCACGGGCCGACGGGAAGTGGGGGTGTAACTAAGGATGAAGAATGGTTGAGTTGTTTGCGTACCGCCTGTCGCGTTGTGTTGTCGCGCTGGCGTTCTTCTTTGCGGCGGTTGCCGCGTTCGTTTCTCAGGCCTCAGCGCGGCCACATCATCGTCATAGCGCAGAGCGGCACGGTTACGTGCACCATGCCAGACATCATCATTATCGCCACCATGCCCGCAGCTCGCGCTTCGCGCGTAGCGCGGCGCAGTTGCAGGCTAGCGGCTTTGCCGACACGAAGGCCAGCTACGATCCGAACGCCAACGGCGGCGGCATGGCCAGCAACGCCATGAGCGGTGGCGGCCTCAGTAGCGGATCGGGCCTCGTGTCCGAGGCGCGCCGCCATCTCGGCGGCAACCCGACGGGACGCGGCAGCCTGTGGTGCGCGCGCTTCATGAACATGGTGCTGGAGCATACCGGCCATCGCGGCACCGGCTCCGACATGGCGAGCTCGTTCGCGCGGTACGGCACCCGTGTCTCCGGTCCGCAGGTCGGCGCCATCGCGGTGATGTCGCGCGGTCGCCGCGGCGGCCATGTCGGCATCATCACCGGCATCGACGCGCAAGGCAATCCGATCATGATCTCCGGCAACAACGGCAATCGCGTCCGCGAAGCGCCGGTCTCGCACGGCCGCATCTATGCGTATGTGATGCCGAACTAACGACGGAGCCGTAGCGGGAGTGCCGTAGGGTGGGCAAAGCGAAGCGTGCCCACCACTTCCGTCCGTTCGATAAAATGGTGGGCACGGCGCAAGAGCGCCTTTGCCCACCCTACGGCAGCGGTACTAGCTCACATCAGCTTCGGCTGTTCCACCGCGACCGCATCCCCCACGCCGATCTCGCCACCTTCGATCACCTCGGCATAGATGCCGCAATCCATGTGGCCGAGATGGCGCGAGAGCGTCGGCGGAATTTCGAGGTCGCGCGCGGCGGTCACCGGGTCGACATTGGTGGCCGGGCAGCGGACGATGCGCTTGACCACTTTCAGCCGGGCTTGCCCGATCGCGAGCGTTTGGCCGACGAGGTCGAGCTCCGACCAGGCCGGCCAGCCCTTCACATAGAGATTGGCGCGGAAGCGCAGCGGATGCACGGTAGTGCCGCCGAGCATGGTCTCGATGGCGCGGACGCTGTCGAGATTGATGATGGATACGACCTTGCGGGCGACGTCGGAAAAGCTGTGGTCGCGGCCGGACAGGACCTTGGGCGGCCCTTTCAGCTCCGGTTGGAAATTCTCGGTGAAGTAGCTCTCGATGGCGGCCCGCCCGGCGGCGGTCTCGAGATCGCCGCTGGCGACGATCTGGCCGTCCTTGCGGATGGTCAGGCGGTTGGTCGCGTCCTCGAAACGGCTGTCGAGCGACGCCAGCCGCTCATTGCGCGCCAGCATCAGAAACTGGATTTTCGGCTTCCACTCGGGGGCTTCAGGGTCGAACCCGCTCGGGCCGTTCTCGATGGCATAGCGGCGGTCGGCGGGCAGGGTCTGGCCAACCCGCAAAGGCACCCGGGGCAGGCTCTCCGGCGTCAGGCCCTTGATTGGATAGCGGTAGAGGCCGGTGATCTCGGCGGTCTGGTTGGCTGTCATGCCGCTACTTAAGGGATTCGACCGCGCCCCGCCAAGCTGGCGGATCGGCGCACGAAATTGTGAAGTCGCCTCTTTCGATCCGGGGGCACGCTTCCCACATCTGGGTCAGGCCGGCGCCAGCGCCGGCTGATAACGACCGCTGCCGGTTGAGGAACGTCAACGCGGTCAGCGGAAACCCAGTGAAGATGCCGTTTGGGGTGCCTTAGAGGGCCCCAGGGGCAGGCCGAGGGACAGAAAAGAAATGAACATCGAGAAGTATACCGAACGCTCCAGGGGCTTCATCCAGTCCGCGCAGTCGCTCGCGGTGCGCGAGGGGCACCAGCAGTTTTCCACCCTGCATGTGCTGAAGGTCCTGCTGGACGACAATGAGGGGCTCGCTGCCGGTCTGATCGACCGCGCTGGCGGCAATTCCCGTGCAATCCTGAAGGCGACCGAGGACGCCCTGAACAAGGTGCCGAAGGTCAGTGGCGGCGGTGCCGGGCAGATCTATCTCGCGCCCGAGCTCGCCCGCACCTTTGATGCCGCCGAAAAGGCCGGCGAGAAGGCCGGTGACAGCTTCGTCACCGTCGAGCGGCTGCTGCTCGGTCTCACGCTGGAGAAGACCAGCGAGGCAGGTAGCATTCTCGCCAAGGGCGGTGTCACCCCGCAAAATCTCAACGCTGCGATCGAGGCGCTGCGCAAGGGCCGCACGGCGGACTCTGCGACCGCCGAGAACGCCTATGACGCGCTGAAGAAATATGCCCGCGACCTGACCCAGGCTGCGCGCGACGGCAAGCTCGACCCGGTCATCGGCCGCGACGAGGAGATCCGCCGCACCATCCAGGTGCTGTCGCGCCGGACCAAGAACAACCCCGTCCTGATCGGTGAGCCCGGCGTCGGCAAGACCGCCATCGCCGAAGGGCTCGCGCTGCGCATCGTCAACGGCGACGTGCCGGAGGGACTGAAGGACAAGAAGCTGCTGTCGCTCGACCTCGGTGCGCTGATCGCCGGTGCAAAATACCGCGGTGAGTTCGAGGAGCGGCTGAAGGCCGTGCTCCAGGAGGTGACCGCGAGCGAGGGCAATTTCATCCTGTTCATCGACGAGATGCACACGCTGATCGGCGCCGGCAAGGCTGACGGCGCGATGGACGCCTCCAACCTGCTCAAGCCCGCGCTCGCCCGCGGCGAGCTGCATTGTATCGGCGCGACCACGCTCGACGAGTACCAGAAGCACGTCGAGAAGGATGCCGCGCTGGCGCGTCGGTTCCAGCCGATCTTCGTCAGCGAGCCCTCGGTCGAGGACACCATCTCGATCCTGCGCGGCCTGAAGGACAAGTACGAGCAGCATCACGGCGTGCGGATCACCGATTCCGCACTTGTTGCCTCTGCGACGCTGTCCAACCGCTACATCACCGACCGCTTCCTGCCCGACAAGGCGATCGACCTGATGGACGAGGCCGCGGCGCGGCTGAAGATGCAGGTCGATTCCAAGCCGGAGGAGCTGGATTCGCTGGACCGCGAGATCATCCGGCTCAAGATTGAGCAGGAGGCCCTGAAGAAGGAAAGCGATCCCGGCTCCAAGACCCGTCTCGAAGCGCTCGAGAAGGAGCTGGCCGAGCTCGAAGAGAAGTCGGCGGCGCTCACCTCACGCTGGAGCGCGGAGAAGAACAAGCTCTCCAATGCCCAGAAGCTGAAGGCGGAGCTCGACGGCTTGCGCGTCGAACTCGCCAACGCGCAGCGGCGCGGCGAATTCCAGAAGGCCGGCGAGCTGGCTTATGGAAGGATCCCGGAGCTGGAGAAGAAGCTCGCCGATATCGAGGCGAAGGAGAACTCCGGCGAGATGATGGAGGAGGCGGTCACCGCCAGCCACATCGCGCAGGTGGTCTCGCGCTGGACCGGCGTGCCCGTCGACAAGATGCTGGAAGGCGAGAAGGAGAAGCTCCTCAAGATGGAGGAGCAGCTCGGACAGCGCGTGATCGGCCAGGCCGAGGCCGTGCGTGCGGTCGCAACCGCCGTGCGCCGTTCGCGTGCGGGCCTGCAGGACCCGAACCGGCCCACCGGCTCGTTCATGTTCCTGGGGCCGACTGGCGTCGGCAAGACCGAGCTGACCAAGGCGCTCGCCGAGTACCTGTTCAACGACGAGACCGCGATGGTGCGCCTCGACATGTCCGAGTACATGGAGAAGCATTCGGTCTCGCGGCTGATCGGCGCGCCTCCGGGCTATGTCGGTTATGACGAGGGCGGTGCGCTCACCGAAGCGGTGCGGCGCCGGCCTTATCAGGTGGTGCTGTTCGACGAGATCGAGAAAGCGCATCCCGACGTCTTCAACGTCCTGTTGCAAGTGCTCGACGACGGCCGCCTGACCGATGGCCAGGGACGTACCGTCGATTTCCGCAACACGCTGATCATCATGACCTCGAACCTCGGTTCGGAGTTTCTGGTGAATCAACCCGAGGGCGAAGACACCTCAGCCGTGCGTGAGCAGGTGATGGGAACGGTGCGGGCGCATTTCCGCCCCGAATTCCTCAACCGCGTCGACGAGATCATCCTGTTCCACCGCTTGCAACGAAGCGAGATGGGCCGGATCGTCGAGATCCAGTTCGCGCGGCTGCAGAAGCTCCTGACCGATCGCAAGATCGTGCTGACGCTCGATGCTGCGGGGCGTGACTGGCTCGCGGCCAAGGGCTGGGATCCCGCCTATGGTGCACGGCCGCTGAAGCGGGTGATCCAGCGCTATCTCCAGGATCCGCTAGCCGAGATGATCCTCGGCGGCGACGTTAGGGACGGGGACAGCGTCGCGATCTCCTCCGAAGGCAACGTGCTGACCTTCAACGGCAAGGCGCCGCAGACCGCGGAGATCGCACAGTTCGAGGCGCCGGTGTCGAAGCGCAAGCTGAACTGATCGGGCGGCGCTCGCCGCAAAACAGGATCGCCCCGGAGAGGTTCGTCCTCTCCGGGGCGAATTTTTTTCAGGCTGCATTGCTAGCTGGCCGGAGACATCGTGCCGGGCGAGGCGGGGCCTTCCTCCTCGCCGTCCTGTTCGAGCTCCGACAGGATGTCCACGAGCGCGCGGACGCGGCCCTGCGCCAGCGGACGCAGATCGTTGATCATGGGCTCGTCATTGGCGAGCCAGGCCTGGGCTTCCGCGAGTTCCTCGACTGTGGCGCCGGTGCCGATGATCTCTGCAATCGTCACGTCGTCCACGCTGCCGACGGCCTTGGTGACGTCGTCGCGAGAGAGTTGCTGCATGGCGGTCCTCCTCTGGCTCAACGGCAAAAGACTGGTCGCGCGAATCAATCGAGACGCTGCCGATCGGTTCCGTGAGGTCTGGAGGGGAGGAGCGATCGGGCCGGAATCGCGGGGAAATTAACGGTTGGTGACCTGGAGCGGGCCGCCGGTTGCGTCCGACATGCGGGCGATGGCGCCGTTGCGTCCGCTCATCATGGTGTCGAGCCGGTCGCGCTCCTTCTCGAAGCCCGCCAGCATCGGGCCTTCCAGCGAGCGGCCGCGTGGCAATTTCACACGCAGCGGATCGACGAAGCGGCCGTTCACCAGGATTTCGTAGTGCACGTGCGGGCCGGTCGACGCGCCGGTCGAGCCGACGAAGCCGATGACCTGGCCCTGGCGGACCTTCTTGCCGGCTTCCATGCCCTTGGCGTAGGCCGACATGTGGCCGTAGGCCGTCTCATAGCCGTTATTGTGCTTGATGCGGACATATTTGCCGTAGCCGCCCTCAGTGCCGATCTTTTCGATCACGCCGTTGCCGGAGGCGAAGATCGGCGTGCCGTAGGCGGTGGCCCAGTCGACGCCGGTGTGCATCTTCACGAAGCCGAGGATCGGATGGCGGCGGCCGCCGAAGCCGGAGCGCATGATGGCGTTGTTGACAGGTTTCCTGACCAGGAACTTCTTCGCGCTCTTGCCGCTCTCGTCGTAGTAGTCGACGACGCCGTCGTCGGGGCTCTGATAGCGGTAGTATTTCTTGGTCTCGCCGCCGACCGTGAGCGAGGCGAACAGCACGTCGTTCTTTTCGCTCGACGTCACGCCCTCGTCCTCGCCGGCGTAGAACACGTCGAAGGAATCGCCCGGTTGCACCTTGCGCTGGAAATCGACGTCGTAGGAGTAGATCTTGATCATGTCCTCGATGACCGGCATCGGGACCTTGTTGCGCATCGCGGTCTCGTAGATGCTCTGGTAGAGCCGCACCCCGGTGCCGTCATCGTCGTCATCGTCGTCGCTGTTGGCGTTGGCCGTGGCGTCGGCGACGGTGTTCATGCTGGAGACGTCGACCGCGACGTATTTGCCGAGGTCGGACAGTGCCGCGATCGCCTCGACCATGGTGTCGTTTGCAACCACGACGCGATAGGGCTGGAGACGGGCGCCGGGGCTCGCAGGCGCCATCAGGATGCGGAGCTTCTCGCCTTCCTTCAGGCCGCCGTCGCGGCCGCGGGGGCCAAGCGTTGCGGTGATCGCCTTGATCTCCTCGGCGGTGGCGCCGAGATCGCGCAGCACGGAGCCGACGCTGTCGCCCTTCTTGACCAGGTGGACGCGTTCACCGCTGGGATTGCCGCCGGTGATCTGTTCCTTGGTCTTCGGCAGCAGCGTGACGTTTTCCGGCACCACGCGCGTCTCGAAGCCGGCATAGGGATCGGACGACGACGTTTCCGGGGCGTAGGCGCTTCGGATGTCGGACGGGCCGGTCGCGCCGGAGACGTCGGCGGTGGCATTGGCGAGCGAGGCGTAGCGCACGCCGCCATTGCCGCGCCAGTTGGCGGCATCGCGCACCCGCATCAGGATGTCATCGAGCGCCACCACGGCGGAAATCTTCGCCTTCGGCAGCACCGGCGACAGGTCCTTGGTCACGAAGGAGACCTCGGCGTCGGGCTCGACGGCTTCGGGATTGTTGGGATCGTCGGCGGCGGTCTTCGGATCGGAGCCGACGTCGGTGAGCAGACGCTGGGCGTTGAACGGCGGAATCTTCGCCGACAGGTCGCTCGTCGTCATCGACAAATTGCCGGCGATCCGGACGAAGGGGCGCACCCGCATCACGTCGCGGTTGCCGACGCGGGCGACGGTCGAGACGCGCACGATGTTGCGCGAAGCCGTGGATTCGCTCGGCGGCGGCAGGCGGTCGCTCTTGTGCAGCGTGGCGGCGCGATCGGCCGCGCCGAACGCACCACGCAGCGCGCCTTCAACGCGCTCGGGCACTTTGGCGAAGGTCATCTCGCCGTCGAGCGACGCGAAAACGGCGCCGCCGATCAGGGCCGCGCCGCAGAGTCCGGTCAGAATTGTACCGCTGAACCATTGCACCGAGACGCGGCGGCGATCGATGACGGCGGCTTCCGAACCATCGACGGACAGCGGCGGCTCGTGGCCGAGATCGATGATCCCGGTCTCACGCCCGTAAGCGCCGCGTGACGTCCTGTGGTTCAACCCAAGTCCCCCAATCAACGACCCAAGATGCCCGTTTTCGAACCCCGTTCCGGCCGCCCTCTTGCAGGGGGATCGCCGGAAAAGGCAAGCCGCACGGCGCCCGCGTTCAGAAAGCCCCTCTAGGTGGGGCCGGCCGAAATTACGAACAGCTGGACGGGTGAAGGTCTCTCGAAGTCTCTCGAATGTCGGAAGAAGGCCGCCTCATCGTATGATTGCCTTCCTCTGACCCTACGAAAATCGCGGCAGCCCCCACTGGCATCCCGCGATTCAAGCTTGTCTCTTATCAGAACGCCGCGGGATTGTGGCTCAAGTACGGCGCCTAATATGGAAAAAGTTTCCTGAACGGCCGGGCGCCTGGGGCCGCCCGGGAGGGGCGCCCAGGGCCGCCTTCGGAGCCCCTCAGGAGCCCCCAGGGAGGCAAACTTTTTTTGAGATTTTTTACCGTGCGGACCGGTCGACGCGCCCGCTGGCCTCCTAATCGACTGGAATCGCTGGAATTTTTTCCATGATCCGCTGTGCGACGATTTGTTGACGATTGGCGTTGACAGCCCGGAAGGCGGGGCCTATAACCCCAACCACTGAGCGCGGCGCCGCCGGGTCACTGACCAAGGCGAGCGAACGCGCCACTGATGCTCCTCACCTTGTTGAGTGAACACAACAGCCGACACCAGTCGGTTGGAGTTCATCCATCGTCGGTAAGGGTGTCGGAACCCTTCCTCTCAGGAAGGTTGGGGCCTCTCCGGTCCCGGGCTGTTTGACAAGTGAAGATGAAGAAAGAGAAGCGTGGACGGCGGAGTCCTTGCGGGTCTCGCTTCTGAAAAGCTTCGGCTTTTCTGATCGAGACCGGACGAAAGACTTCGGCGGTACACGTTTCAAAGGAAACACCATCGCTGCCAGCGATGTGAATCGTAGGCAGCTCGGCGATTTCGGTCGTCGAAAAATGGTGGGACCTCGTCAAACGTTGTGATCAGCCGGTTCAAAGTTCAAGTCCAACTTGAGAGTTTGATCCTGGCTCAGAGCGAACGCTGGCGGCAGGCTTAACACATGCAAGTCGAGCGGGCGTAGCAATACGTCAGCGGCAGACGGGTGAGTAACGCGTGGGAACGTACCTTTTGGTTCGGAACAACACAGGGAAACTTGTGCTAATACCGGATAAGCCCTTACGGGGAAAGATTTATCGCCGAAAGATCGGCCCGCGTCTGATTAGCTAGTTGGTAGGGTAATGGCCTACCAAGGCGACGATCAGTAGCTGGTCTGAGAGGATGATCAGCCACATTGGGACTGAGACACGGCCCAAACTCCTACGGGAGGCAGCAGTGGGGAATATTGGACAATGGGGGCAACCCTGATCCAGCCATGCCGCGTGAGTGATGAAGGCCCTAGGGTTGTAAAGCTCTTTTGTGCGGGAAGATAATGACGGTACCGCAAGAATAAGCCCCGGCTAACTTCGTGCCAGCAGCCGCGGTAATACGAAGGGGGCTAGCGTTGCTCGGAATCACTGGGCGTAAAGGGTGCGTAGGCGGGTCTTTAAGTCAGGGGTGAAATCCTGGAGCTCAACTCCAGAACTGCCTTTGATACTGAAGATCTTGAGTTCGGGAGAGGTGAGTGGAACTGCGAGTGTAGAGGTGAAATTCGTAGATATTCGCAAGAACACCAGTGGCGAAGGCGGCTCACTGGCCCGATACTGACGCTGAGGCACGAAAGCGTGGGGAGCAAACAGGATTAGATACCCTGGTAGTCCACGCCGTAAACGATGAATGCCAGCCGTTAGTGGGTTTACTCACTAGTGGCGCAGCTAACGCTTTAAGCATTCCGCCTGGGGAGTACGGTCGCAAGATTAAAACTCAAAGGAATTGACGGGGGCCCGCACAAGCGGTGGAGCATGTGGTTTAATTCGACGCAACGCGCAGAACCTTACCAGCCCTTGACATGTCCAGGACCGGTCGCAGAGATGTGACCTTCTCTTCGGAGCCTGGAACACAGGTGCTGCATGGCTGTCGTCAGCTCGTGTCGTGAGATGTTGGGTTAAGTCCCGCAACGAGCGCAACCCCCGTCCTTAGTTGCTACCATTTAGTTGAGCACTCTAAGGAGACTGCCGGTGATAAGCCGCGAGGAAGGTGGGGATGACGTCAAGTCCTCATGGCCCTTACGGGCTGGGCTACACACGTGCTACAATGGCGGTGACAATGGGATGCGAAGGGGTAACCCCTAGCAAATCTCAAAAAGCCGTCTCAGTTCGGATTGGGCTCTGCAACTCGAGCCCATGAAGTTGGAATCGCTAGTAATCGTGGATCAGCACGCCACGGTGAATACGTTCCCGGGCCTTGTACACACCGCCCGTCACACCATGGGAGTTGGTTTTACCTGAAGACGGTGCGCTAACCCGCAAGGGAGGCAGCCGGCCACGGTAGGGTCAGCGACTGGGGTGAAGTCGTAACAAGGTAGCCGTAGGGGAACCTGCGGCTGGATCACCTCCTTTCTAAGGATGATCCTTCAGCGAGCTCACGCTCACTATCGGATCGTTTTAGAAACATCAGTGGCCAACAGATCGCCAGATCGTTGAGCTGCATTGGCGGGATTTCGCCGTCTTCGTTTCTCTTTCTTCGCGGACGAACACGCGCTGGGCCTGCAACGGCAGGGTCCAGGGTCCTTAACGGGATGTGCGTTAGGGGCTTGTAGCTCAGTTGGTTAGAGCGCGCGCTTGATAAGCGTGAGGTCGGAAGTTCAAGTCTTCCCAGGCCCACCACACTCATCGAGTGAGCATTCGTCTTCTGGTTACGGGGCCATAGCTCAGCTGGGAGAGCGCGTGCTTTGCAAGCATGAGGTCGTCGGTTCGATCCCGTCTGGCTCCACCAGATGGTTTGATCACCGAGATCTTGTACCGTCGTCCGCGAAACATCACTTCGCATTCACTAGTCTGGATAGACAGTGAACTGCGTGTTTTCTGACATCGTAAAGAGGAGATCGATCCGAGTTGGGTCGTGTAGCGG